>JBBSUB010000250.1:0-6200 GCA_038235345.1 Chitinophagales bacterium | reverse complement strand
CCTGATGAAGAATAAAAGCTTGTCTTTCTGATTTAAGCATGTTAATAGTCTGTTAACCAAACATACGAGAAAAAAATGAAAACAGCAAATATTGCAAGATATTTATTCAAAAAACCGCAACTTATTCATTTTAAAATATTCCTAAAAGGAGCGAAATGAGTATTTTCATCACATATTAACAGAACTGAATAGTATAAATGATTGATTAAAATTGATTTATTATTATTTTGCTTTGCATAAAATAATTTCTGTAGCAACCTTTTAAATTAGAAAAAAACAAAAAAAATTAAAAAAAATGCAAAGACGCATCCTGTCTTTCCGAAACGAATCTTAATCAAATTTCTCTTTTATTATAGAAGTCTGCCCATATAAATGAGACAGACTTTTTGATACTCGTAAACACTAAATATTTATCTGTTTATTCAGATTATCTATCCTTGCTGTCTTTAGCCGGAATATAATCTAACCGGGTAATTTTCCCATCCATCGTATTCACAATTAGTTGATTTTTGCCTAAAATACTGATATTGGTAATTAAAGCATTGGATACTTTGTGCTTCCAGAGAATGGAACCATCCATACGATTTACCGCCGCAACTACTCCAGAATTTGATGGCACATACACTACATCATGATCTTCTACAATAGCAGTAGGCGCTATTTCATAACCCAGGTTTATATTTGAATGCCAGGTTATATCCATATCCGGGTTTACGGTTGAAACGCCTATTACCTGTCCCTCCATTGTTTTGGCATAAATAAGTGAACTGTCTTTAGAAATTCCCATAGATTCCCTGACACGGTTTGCAGGATCATTTTTTCTCCAGACCTGTTTGCCTGTTGTAGCATCTAAAACCGTCATGAATCTATCAGGTGCCACAATAAATATCTTACCATCCGTCGCTACCGGATAGCAGGCAGCCGGGGAAAACATCCGGTTGGTAGCACCATTATCCCATTTCCAGACAAGTTGTCCTGATGTTTCATCCAGAGCATAAAATTCATTGCCCCAACTACCAAAGAATATTTTATTCTGGTAAAAAAGCGGAGTAGTCACTACAAAATTTTTAACTTCCTTGAATTCCCATTTCAGTTTGCCTGAATTTAAATCAATCGCCCTGAAAATACCTTCTGAAGACCCGATGTAAACTGTATTATTATGGATTAACGGATTTGCTACAATTGGGCGGTAAGTTTCAAAGGTCCAGATAAGCTTTCCTGTTTTTGCATCCAGGCAATAAATATTATTATCTGTGGAGGCGGCTACTACCCGTCCATTCCTTACTGCTGGTGTAGAATAAATTTTTCCACCTGTTGAAAATGACCATTTTTTCTTTCCTGTTTTATTATTTAAAGCATAGATATTTCCGGCAGTATTGGAAGCAATTACCAATTTATCTGTAAGTGCTACACCTGAACCTATATCGCTAATATCCTCAAATTGCCAGGTTGTTTTTACGCCTGGGTATTGCTTATTTATTTCGTATGACGGGCGGAAGTAGCGGCCAATATCTTTTGAAAAATCAAGTTTTTTGATGTCTACTTTAGCCCATTGTTTTTCTGTTTTACTTACAGGATTTCTTTCCGTGTAAGTGACCTCTCCATCTTCAATGGTAACAATGTTATATCCACCTTCTTCTTGTTTTGCCCGCAAATTGGACCGGCCCATAATACCCGGAATACCTTCGTAATTAAATACACGGTTATTGTGCCCATGTCCATGTAAGATCAATTGAGTATTTCTAGTTTTCAATAAATCGATTGCATCAAACCAATTATTCAAAGAAGAATCCATTGGGTAATGATTTATAAAAATGATGGATGTTTCAGGATTTGTCTTTTGCAAAACAGAATCCAGCCATACAATATTTTCCCGAGGGATCTGACCTGGGCTCATCCGCATATTTGGTCCGGAATGAGTTCCCAGGAAAAGATAACCCCCAGCAATAAACGAAAACGTTTCACTTCCGAAAACACGCTTAAACGTATTGGAGCCACTTTCCGACCAGTTGCTGTCATGATTACCCGGAATGATGTGCCAGGGTTTGTTTAAATTATCCAATAATTGCTTAGCCAATCGTATTTCATCATCAGACCCAAATTCAGTAATATCCCCGGAGATGACCACAAACTGGATCAATGGATTACTATTAATATCTGCCACTGTTCTTCTTAGATCTTCCTCACCGGTACTGCCTCCTACGTGCGTATCGGACAAATGCACAAAAGTAATTTTCCCGGATTGTGCAAAAGATATAGAATTAACCAGGAAAAGGATCAGAATAAATATTGATTTCTTCATAGTTTATTTTTGAATTGTTTATTTTTTTGAGAACGACCTCTCAACTTTTAAGATTTAGTAACACATGCCATCGGGCCCATTTTTCAATAAATAAATAAGGTAGCTACCACTTTCCTGGCAACTACCTCATTATTTTTATAAATATTTTCTTATTTACAATGCAGTAAATACCCGTACAGCACTTATAGGTTTCGCCGCTCTCAACCCTGGTAAAAGGCAGCTTTTTATTATTCATTTTTTACAACAAATTACGCTACAGATCCTAGAGTTTTCTACATCTCTACCAACCCTTGGTTTGAGTAAGTGTATATCCTTTATCCGCATATTCATTTATTTGCGTTTTCCCTACGGGAGATAAATAAGAACGATCTGTAAAAGCATTCCGGTTTTTTGCATTGTCCACCATCCAAAATCCCACAATGTCTGACCGGTTTGATCCATTCCAGGTAATGATCGTGCGATCTGGCTTTTGAACTTTTGCTTTTCCGACCGTACCTGTTGTCAAAGCGGTAGGAAGCTCTTCCTGCACGTTAATCCAGGGACCTAAAAAATAATCCGGATTGATACTAAAATCCATATAATTAAGTTTCTTCCATCTCTTTAAATCTAACAAGCGGAAGTTTTCAAAAACAAATTCCATGCGTCTTTCCCGGCGGATTTCCCAAATTAAAGCAGGCACATCACCATCTCTTGAAGGATCCGCAGGAAGTGCAGCCAGCATTAAATTAGCTGTCTTCTTTACACCTTTTGCAATGGCAGCAGCGTCTAATGGCCGACTCCTAATAGCGTTTATCGATTTATCTAAATCTACCTGCGTAACAGCGGCTCCTCCATAATATTGAGCTAAAACCGCTTTCGCTTCTACCCAATTCAATACAACCTCTGCCAACCTTATTACAGGAGCATCACTAGTGTTTGTATTACTTCCCCAGGCAGGCGGATATGTTTTTCCAATAAAAGTGACCGCTTCCCTGGACGCAAATTTATACCCATATAAGAGTGTAGCTGAGGCAGGATTTGGTTTATCCATAAAAGATGCTTCAAACCGTGGATCTCTTGTTACTGCCAGGTTTGAAAATGAAAAATTTTCAGAAACCGGTAAAGGAGATGTTTGCCATACCTTGCCATCATTCATAATAAAAGACTTAACTAAAACCAAATTCGGATCCACACCCACTACTTCTGTTCCATTGGAATAAGAGCCGATACTATGTGTAATTTGCTGGGAGGCGTCATAGGCCCTGTACAAAATCACTTCCGGATTTCCTGCCAGGTTTTCGGAAGAAAACAGGGCTTTAAAATCACTGCCGAATCTATATTTATTACTGGACATTACAATATCTGCTGCCTGAACTGCCAGCTCCAGATATTTTTTTGCCCTGGCAGGATCAATACTTTGATAGTGTTCAAATGTTCCTTCAAACAACATGAACCTAGAAATAAATGAAGCTGCCATAAATTTATTCAAATACTGGGCACCATCATTTTCACGCATATTGGTCAACACAAATTTAAAATCATCATACACCTTATCCATCACGACGCCTCTTGGATCCCTGTCTTTATATAATGTGTCCGGTTCTGTTTCTTGTACAACTCTCCCGAAGTAAGGGACATCACCAAACACACTGACCAACCTGGAATATTCAAATCCCCTGAAAAAACGGGCAACAGCACTCCAATGAAGGTAGGATTCATCCGTTAATTTCGGTTTTGCAATATTGTCTAACCGGTCAAGGAAAATATTTGCTTTGCGCACCCAGGCAAAATCCCATGTAGGACCGGAATATTGCGATAGCCAGGCAGCAGCTTCGGAAGTGGAACCCCTGGAGGAAGGAACACTGCTCTCAAAATTAGATTGCACGTTCTTACCTGTCAGATCATCACTAAAAGTGTAGCCTCTAACCGGCGCATAATCTGCTGTGAAGGAGGTATTATATCCATTGAAATAATTGGCATAAAATCCATTTGCAAACATGCGGATATCATCTTCATTTCTCCAATACTGCCCATCTTTATCTACATAGCTCGTTTGCGGCGGCCTGTCTAGAAAATCCTTATTACAGGAAAATAAAAGCAGGCTTATTATTGCGATAAAAAATAATTTATACTTATTCATTGTAAATCGTTTTTAAAAGTTTAACTGAAGGCCAACTGACATGCTTTTAAAAGCCGGAATGCCTATACCTGTGCGGCCTAAATTATAGTTTGAAGTATTCCACATGGAATATCCGCTGATACTTTCCGGATCAATCGGCAACCCCCGTAGGTGATCCCAGGTGATGAAATTCTCCAAAGCACCATAGACTCTTAAAGAATTGACTCCTACTTTCTTCAGAAGATTTTGGGAAATCGAATACCCTACGGTCAGATTTTTAAGGCGCAGGTAAGCCATATTCAATAGATACCTGTCCTGCACCTGCATATTATTTGCTGTATTGCTACCACCATTATTATAGGCAGCCGGATAAAATGCACCTGTATTGTCCGGTGTCCAATAATCATCCGCTATAGCAGCAGGCATTGCTCCATCTGAAGATTGATATCCCGGAATAGCTAAAAATCCATCACCCCATATCTCTCTTTTGCCTACTCCCTGGAAAAACACACTGATATCAAATCCTTTGTAATCTGCACCCAACCTAAATCCATATTCATATTTTGGGTTGGAATTACCGATCATTTCAAGATCTCCGTGATCTGAGAGAGAGGTACTTCCATTATCAATAAATCCATCTCCGTTAACATCCTTAAACTTTACATCTCCCGGGCCAAAATAAAAGTTTGAAGAATTTTGTAGAAATACCTGATAAACAGGTTTTTCACCATTTTTACCTGGTTTCAATTTATAGGCTTTTGTTGTTCCTGCATATTTTGCTGGCACGTCAGCCGCAGTTAGGGTGATTAATTGGGGCTTGCCATCGGTGCCTAAGTCAAAATCTTCCATCTGGTATAATCTGTCTGTCCGGTAACCCCAAATTTCTCCAATATTTTTTCCATTATAATTAGCATTTATCTGCTGGGAAGTTCCGTATTTATTTATTTTTGTAATGGAATTAGAAAGATTTCCTCTAAAATTAACCCCTATTCCATTTTGAAACCGGTGATTCAATTCCAAAGCAAATTCCCAACCGTTTGTCGTTAATGAACCGAAATTACCTTGTGGTGCACCTGTTCCAAAAGTAAGGGGAATACCTTCTAACGGAACGATCATGTTATTTGTATTTCTTTGATACAGATCGAAGGTAATTGTCATCTTATTTTGAAATAGTCCAACATCAACCCCAAGATTTTTTGTTTCGATATCCTGCCAGGTAATGTCGCTGACGATAGCAGGAGGTGTTCCTACATAAACACTTCTTTGACCGAGTGCACCGATCCAACTGGTAGTGCCACTTGGCATTAGAGGTAAATAAAGTGTATTGGGAACGGTCTGATCTCCAATGGATCCCCATGACCCTCTCACTTTAAGAAAATTAACCACCGGATTGGTCCATTCCATAAATTTTTCTTCTGTAAGCACCCAGCCGGCAGAAACAGAAGGGAACCATCTCCACCAAAGATCGGATGGAAACTTTGATGATCCGTCGTAGCGCAAATTACCCTCGATAAGATATTTATTTTTGAATCCATAATTTATGCGACCGAAATAACCCAATTGTGATTCCCAATCTTTATCGCCAAAAACAATCGGTGGAGAACCTACTGCAAAATTAAATTGCGGGTTCGTGATATCTGTTAATTGATTCACCTGTTGTGATTGCCATTCCGTAGTGGCAGCCACACGATTAACACCTAATATAAATTTAAAGGCATGATCATTATTTATTTCCAGATTGTATGTTGAAAAAGCATTGATGGTGCTATTGTAAAAATTACTTGTCCTGCGATAAATATG
>JBBSUB010000249.1:0-6218 GCA_038235345.1 Chitinophagales bacterium | reverse complement strand
TATTTGTGATGGAAAAGATGGCCTGAAAATTTATGATGCTGCAAACGTCAATGATATGAAATTGATAAAACAATTTAAAGGAATCGATACCTATGATGTGATCGCCTTGAATAACATTGCTTTGGTCGTGGCAAAGGATGGTTTCTATCAGTATGATTACACGAATGTGAAGGATATAAAACTGATTAGTAAAATGGGAGTGGGAAATTAATGAACTAATTTTTAAACACGAATTTTAGGCACGAATTTCACGAATGATAAAAAGCTCATGCTTTACCTGAAACCTAAAACCTAAAACCTAAAACCTGTTTTTATAACACGAATTTTAATCACGAATTACACGAATTATTAAACTGTTCAAGCTTTTCCTGATACCCGTTACCTGTGAACCTAAAAAAACCTTATTATGAAACATACTATATATTCCCTATCTATGATATTTCTGGCTTTACTCTTTACCGGATGTAAAAAAGAAGAAATTTCCTATAAAAGTGATTTTGAAAAAAGCCAAACCGAATGGGAAAAGTTCAAAAAAACGTCCGGAAATTCTTATCAATATTCCGTAGAAAGAAGCTCCTGGGTTGGAATGAGTTTTCAAACAGTCATTACCGTTAACGATGGAAAAGTTGTTCAGAGAAAATTTAAATGGATCGTTCCTAAAGATTGGACACCTGAAATTCCCGCAGCGCAAAAAGAGTGGACGGAAGGTGAAAATGAGATCAACGCCCATCAGCAGTCAGGTGCTGCAGATGCCATTATCCTGGATGAGGTTTATTCCAGGGCAAAAAATGATTGGTTGAAGAAGAGGGATAATGCGACCACCTATTTTAAAGCAGAAAATAATGGATTGATTTCCTCTTGTGGTTATGTGGAAAATAATTGTGCGGACGATTGTTTCGTTGGAATTAATATTACCTCGATTAACTTATTATGAAAAGAATAATCTTTCTTATTTGTACGATTTCTTTGTCCTACGTCTCTGTGTTGAGCCAGTCAGTGAAGCCACATTTCAGATCAATTAATGCTGCGGGAATTGCTGTTGGTGAAAGTCATCCACAAATGCTCTTTCAATCTGTAAATGGATTGACTTACAAGGACTGGTTTGCCGGGGTAGGAGTTGGTTTAGATGAATACGAAATAAAATCCCTTCCGCTTTTCGCGGACATTCGCATGAATTTCGGTGATAAAAAGAAGGGGTTTATTTATGGCGATATCGGCTACAATTTCTTTTTAGAAGATAAATCGAAAGAACATGTTTTTGCCGGTTCAGAATCTTCATACAAAGGAGGCATTTACACCGATTTCGGAATAGGAATGAGAACAAGTTTCATCAAAAAAGTAAAAATGGTTTTCACCCTGGGTCATAGCTATAAAACAAATAAGGAAACCCAGGTTTATTCGATCTGCGGGATAGTTCCTCCGTGTTTTGAAAATGTGAATAGGTACACCTATTATTATGGGAGGTTGAATTTGAAGGTGGGCGTGGAACTATGAGGTTAAGATTTTAAGTGTCAGGTTTCAGGTTTCAGGTGTCAGGAATCAGGTTTTGGTAAGAAATAAAAGCCATTCAGCGATTCAGTAATTTAACCATTCAACTTTATTCCAGGAATTTTAAATTCCTCCTGATCCCTTCAAACTTCGATCGCTTAATTGGTGATTTTCTAAAAATAATCTTAAAGGATTCTTCCGTTAATTCTTCCCAATCTTTTTCATTGTAATTCAAGACTTCATTGATGGGTTTAAATTCCGGGGTTGTAGTTGGTTTGGAAAAGCGATTCCAGGGACAAACATCCTGGCAGATATCACAGCCGAAGAGATTGTTTTCAAATTGGCCTTTCATTTTTTCCGGAATCAGCATTTCTTTTAATTCAATGGTAAAGTAGGAAATGCATTTACTGCCATTGATCACTTTGTCCGGTAAGATGGCATCAGTCGGACACGCTTCGATACATTTGGTACACGTGCCGCAATAATCTTTTATAAACGGATTATCTGCTTCCAATTCCAGGTCAGTGATAAGTGTGGCTATAAAAAAGAAGGACCCGTTCTCTTTAGTGATGAGATTTCCGTTCTTGCCTACCCAGCCTAAACCGCTTCTCTGAGCCCAGGATCTTTCCAGAACAGGAGCACTATCTGTAAAACCACGGCCGGTTATATCTCCGATGTTTTCTCTTATTAATTGTAAAAAGGTTTTCAGTTTTGCTTTGATCACTTCATGATAATCAAACCCGTAGGCATACTTCGAAATTTTTGGAACGCCTTCTTTCTGAATTTCTTCCGGAAAATAATTCAATAATAAGGTAATGACTGATTTTGCTCCCGGAACCAATTTGGTTGGATCAGTCCGTAAATCGAAGTAGTTTTCCATATACTGCATCGTTCCATGATATCCCTTATTCAGCCATTCTTCCAAATATCTTGCTTCTTCCTCTAATTTCTCCGCACGGGAAATTCCGCAATAATTAAATCCAAGATCCAGGGCGGAATTTTTTATAAAGGAGGTATATTGACTTTTTGCTAGCATGATTCAGCGGCAAATTTACGATGCTTTAATTTCACAGAGTTGGACCTTTTATGGCCTTGCTTTGTTTAATTGATTCCATTCTTCGGGAATTTCGTCGTAATACTCTCTCCACTTTCTTAATCAGCAAAGCCTGAATTTTTAGCAGGCTGCCAGCACCAAAACTGCATTTGCGTCAGTGAATCAGCACGTTACACGACACATTGCATGTTTTATTTTCTTGGATTAAAATTTGCCCCCTTATATATACAAAATAAATAAACTAAATAACAATATGAACCCTTCTAATTTAACCATAAAATCCCAGGAGGTTTTTCAGAAAGCACAACAAATTGCTTTTAACGAAAAGAATCCAAATATTGAGGTAGAACATTTGATGAAAGTGTTGCTGACAGACCCGGATAGTCCTGTGGAATTCTTATTGAAAAAGAATAATGTAAATATCAAATTTGTAGAACAAAAGATTGACGAAAGCATCTCTAGGCTTCCCAAAATGGGAGACGGAGAACCTGCGCAAGTTATCAGCCGCGACATGAATAATGTCCTTCTACGTGCTGCCGGAACGCTTAAAACATTTGGAGATGAGTTTGTGAGTGTGGAGCATTTGCTCCTTGCTATTATTATGGGAAATGATAACGTTTCCAAGATATTAAAAGATGCGGGACTTACTGAACAAAACTTAATTGCTGCAATAAAGGATTTGAAAAAAGGTAGCACCGTTTCTTCTCAAACAGGAGAAACGCAATTCAATGCCTTGAATAAATATGCGAAGAATTTAAATGAATTGGCTCGAAGCAATAAATTAGATCCTGTTATTGGGCGGGATGAAGAGATTCGTAGAACGCTGCATATTTTATCCAGAAGAACAAAAAACAATCCCATCCTGGTAGGCGAACCGGGTACCGGTAAAACAGCTATTGTGGAAGGATTGGCAAACAGAATTATTTCCGGCGACGTTCCTGAGAACCTCAAATCAAAAGTGATTTTCGCTCTTGATATGGGTCTTTTGATCGCCGGGGCAAAATATAAAGGAGAGTTTGAAGAAAGATTAAAATCGGTTATCAAAGAAGTTGGCGATAGCAATGGAGAAATCATTTTATTCATAGATGAGATTCATACGCTTGTAGGTGCCGGTGGTGGTGAAGGTGCCATGGATGCTGCAAATATCTTAAAACCTGCTTTGGCACGTGGAGAGTTGAGAGCTGTTGGTGCGACTACTTTGAATGAATATCAGAAATTCTTTGAAAAAGATAAAGCCCTGGAAAGAAGGTTTCAACGTGTAATGGTCAATGAGCCAAGTGTGGAAGATGCAATTTCTATTTTAAGAGGATTAAAAGATCGCTACGAAACGCACCACCATGTACGTATAAAGGACGAAGCCATTATCGCTGCAGTGGAATTATCAAACCGGTACATTACAGATCGTTTTTTACCCGATAAGGCAATTGATCTGATTGATGAAAGCGCCGCAAAACTTCGCCTGGAGATGAATTCCATGCCGGAAGAGTTGGATACATTAAACAGGCAGATCAGGCAGTTAGAGATAGAAAGAGAAGCGATCAAAAGAGAAAAGGATGAGACAAAACTGAAAGAGTTAAATACGGAGATTTCAAATATGGCTGTTAAGCGGGATACTTTTAAAGCCAAGTGGCAGCAGGAAAAGGAATTAGTAGATAAAGTGCAGAATGCCAAAGCAGAAATGGAAGATTTAAAGATGGCCGCGGAAAAAGCAGAACGTGAAGGTGATTATGGAAAAGTAGCGGAGATCCGCTATGGAAAATTACAGGGCCAGGAAAAACTGATCAGTGAGTACACAGCCGAATTGGAAGAGACCGGTGAAAAAAGATTATTGAAAGAAGAAGTGGATGCTGAGGATATCGCTGAAAGTGTTGCCAAGGCAACTGGAATCCCTGTCAACAAAATGCTTCAAAGTGAAAAGGAAAAATTATTGAATCTTGAAGATGAATTACACAAAAGAGTTGTGGGTCAGGATGAAGCAATTGGGGCAGTTGCTGATGCCGTGCGTAGAAGTAGCGCGGGTTTGCATGATCCAAAAAAACCCATTGGTAGCTTCATATTCTTAGGGACGACCGGTGTGGGTAAAACGGAATTGGCAAAAGCACTGGCTGATTATCTCTTTGATGATGACAGCATGATGACCAGGATAGATATGAGTGAATACCAGGAAAAACACTCCGTAAGCAGGTTAGTAGGTGCGCCTCCGGGATATGTAGGTTATGATGAAGGCGGGCAATTAACTGAAGCGGTTAGACGCAAACCATATAGCGTGATTTTGTTGGATGAAATTGAAAAGGCTCATCCGGATGTTTTTAATATTCTGTTGCAGGTTTTGGATGATGGGCGTTTAACGGATAATAAAGGACGCACGGTGAATTTTAAAAATACGATCATCATTATGACCAGTAATATGGGCAGTCAGATCATTCAGGCAAATTTTGAAGATGTAACCGAATTAAATAAAGAAGAGGTTGTGGAGAAAACAAAACGGGAAGTTTTAACTCTTTTGCGGCAGACTATTCGTCCTGAATTTTTAAACAGGATTGATGAAGTGATTATGTTTCAACCGTTGTTACAAAATGATATCAGGGAAATCATTAAAATTCAGTTATATGACCTGAAACATCAATTGGAGAAGAATGGCGTTCAATTGGAATTTACAGATTATGCCCTTGATTATTTAGCTGAAAATGGATTTGATCCTCAATTCGGAGCACGTCCATTAAAACGTTTAATTCAAAAACAGATCGTAAATGAGTTGAGCAAAAAACTACTGGGTGGGTCTATAGATAAATCCAAGCCTGTATTAGTGGATGTTTTTGATGGGTTAGTGGTGTTTAGAAATGAAAATATTACAGAAGATACGACGGTTGTTTAATACTTGTCTCTGAAAAAATGGAATAATAAATTGGCCGCTGCATTTTGCAGCGGCCAATTTATGTTTTGGAATAATTTTATTGTAATTATTCAGTGGTATATATGAGATAAAGTAAACTGTTTTTCAGTTACTGATATTAACTGTTCAGTCGTGAGGCGTGTGTTTTATCCTGCGAAACCGGTTATATTTCTTAAATTATTTTGTAAAGATTATTTTTTGATTTGCTTTCAGCTTGGATTTGCCTTCAGTTATGAAATGCCTTCAGTCTTAGCTGTGGTATCAAAAGCTCTGTTAGCTGGGCTTTAAGCCCATATATTTGTTTTTCTATTTTTCTTAAAACCAAGGCAACAAAATCCGGTTTTGGGCTAAAGCCCGATAGAGTTTTTCAATTTATCCACGGGTTGAAACCCGTGGCAATTCAATTTGAAACCCGTGGCAATTCAGGTTGAAACCCGTGGTAATTCAGTTTGAATCCTCTGGCAATTAAGTGGAAACCCGTGTCAATAAAGTTGAATCCTGTTGAATTTTTGAGTTTTACCTGGAAACCTTTAACCACTAACGAATTTTAAATTTGGAGTATTCCTGAATAATCCGAAGATTTTTCACTTCGTGCTCTTTGTGCCTTCGTGGTCAAATTATTTTTGATACTCATTTAAAGTTTAAGATGAGAAAGAATAAAAAAACTTAAACGTAAAACGGTTTGAATACGGTGCCGACCTGGCACTGCAAATTTCTTCAAACTTTATGAAAGCTGGAAATACTATTTAAAAAAAATGGTTTTTAGGATAGTACCTAAAGCCC
>JBBSUB010000248.1:0-6229 GCA_038235345.1 Chitinophagales bacterium | reverse complement strand
TCGTGCAAATTATTTAATTTCAACACTTCCATCTGGTTGGAAAATCCCTGGCAAGCCGTGCCGGATCTTAATGTTACATAAGCGTAATCATCATCTGCTATAACGGGATCGCAA
This sequence comes from Chitinophagales bacterium, assembly GCA_038235345.1. Taxonomy (GTDB): domain Bacteria; phylum Bacteroidota; class Bacteroidia; order Chitinophagales; family Chitinophagaceae; genus Ginsengibacter. The sequence goes on along the minus strand of JBBSUB010000248.1, from coordinate 6,115 downwards.
CTTCGAACATGAGAAAATTGTCCCGCTTCCACAGGATTATTCGGGTTGGTAATATCATAAATATACATACCGGTTTGAGAGCCGATAAAAAGTTTATTTTTCATGGGAAAAATCGTTTCTATCGCCCAATTACTCAGGTTCACTTTCGTGACAAAATTTGGCTCAAATGCTTTTGAAGTATTGAATACATTTAAATCTGAATTGGATACAGTGTACAATTTATTGGTTGTAATTGCAAAGCGGGCCATTGAACCACCTTGACCTATGGGTGAGGAAGATTTAGACTGACTTGAATTAGAAGAAGTAAAATACTCTGTAGTCGTTCCACTTAGGAAAAAGCCTTTACTGCAATCTGTAATAACTGTTGTATCCTTCCTTATCCAATCGGTAATAATCTTTGATGTATCCCCATAAAATCCATATCCGTATTGCCTGAAAGGGAAAACTCCTTCATTGTATTTTTTCACAACTACATTTAGAGGATTTGAAATATCCAACGTTACCATATCAGTATATAAATCTGCGTACAAAGCATTTCCATTCACAGCCAGATCAAGATTTCCGGGAATATCCACAAAAGCTACATTCACTGGTTTAGCAGGATTTGCATTATTGATGATGTGAATCCCTTTATCCACTTCATTTAAGAAGATATAATTTCCCCTGATAAAAAGTTTTCCGGGATTTTCAACTAACCTGGCGGCATTACTTTTAATATTTGCCTTCACTTCCGCCGTGGTTTTATACACCGGGACAAAATAGGTGTAGGTGTTCTCCCTGGTGCAATTATCCTTAATGCAGCCGGAGAAAATGGTTCCCATAATAATAATGGTAAACAGAATGCCTAATGATTTTTTCATATTTCTAATGTTATTATGATATATCGATGTAATAAATACCTGACTCCTGAAAATTCTAAAACGTTGCAGGAGTTTATTATTTATTTTTCTGAAAAATAAAATCTGCTTTTATTCCAAGGAAATTTAAATGCTTTTTGCCATAGATGCCCTCTTTGGCTAATGAATTCACTCCATAATGGTAAAATGGACCGACCGATAGATTACGGAAAAATGTGGTAGAAAAACCTGCATTAAAACCAAACTGTGTTTTCGTGAACAATGAATTATCCACTTCATAAAACTCCTGCTTGTATTGAACAGCATCGGAACTTATCAGTTGAGATAAGGTAATACCCAATGAAAGATCCAGTGGAATTTTATGTTTTTTATTTAAATGAAATTGAGCGGATAGGGGCAGATCCACAAAATGAAAATTGTTTCTATAAGGAGACAGCATTCCAACGGAACTATAATTACCCTCAGGCGATTGGTTTCCAATCAAAATGGTATTTGTATAATAGGTATAGCCAAGCCCTGTCACAAAAGAAGTTTTGGCAGAAATTTCTTTCTTTAAAATAATTCCTGCTTTAAATCCGATTGAGTTTTTAGGTGAAGAGGCGGGCCCTATAGAAGCTTGTCCTAAACTAATTCCAGGCCTTGATGCCGGGCTATTGTAATTGAAACCTGGATCGAAGGAAATAAAAGATTTATCCTGGTTTGATCCTAAATGGATACCGTCACCTATATATGCCTTCGCCGTGGAAAAGGTCATACCAATTTTCCATTTTTTATGAATCTTATATAGACTACCGTTTTCCTTTATGACGATTTCTTTCTTTTTTTCTGAGGCTGTTTCCTGATTTGAAGTCAAAGATTCTGTTATGAAAACTTTATTACCGGATGAGCTATCCTCTTTTTGTTGGGCAAGAACAGCAAGGCTTTCGGCAATGGAATCCGGATTCGAAACCAATGCTATTTTACTTACTTCTTTTTGACCAGCTGATGCATTTATTTCCGTTGCTGAATCTTGTGACTTAACTAATAAAACCTGGCTTTCAGCCGAAGAGTTCATCTTTTCATTCCCAATAAGAAACATTTGGTTCGTTTTCTTGTTTTTTCTTAACGTATCCAGGGAATGATAAATTGATTCAGCGGATTTATATGTAGATCGTGTAGAAACCTGTTTGCTCTCACTTAATTCAGCCGGGATAGTGGCTATGATTGAGTCATCTGAACTCCTCTGATCAATTGCCTTCTTTTGGATGATTGTTTCCGTATTTTGTTTTGGTAATTGTGAGATTTTTTGATCATTGCCTTTTCCACCAATCAAAAATAAATATGCTCCGCCTGCCAATAAGAAAAGGCCGGGCAAAAGAAACCAAAGCATTTTCCGACGGGAACTTTTTTTACCAATCCTGCTTTCAATTCCGGCCCAGGCTTTTTCAGATGGCTGAATATTTAACTCCGCCATTTTTTCCTGAACCTGTTTTTCAAAATTATTTTTTCCCATATTGGCCCTCCTTTTCCTTTAATGATGTTTTTTCGATCCATTGAATCAACAATACCCTGGCACGTGCATATTGCGACCGTGAAGTACTATCACGAATCCCAAGCATTGATCCTATCTCTACATGCGAATACCCTTCAACAGCATATAGATTAAAAATAGTTTGAAAGCCCGGGGGTAATTGCCGGATTAATCCGGATAATTCCTTGGCATTTAATAGTACTTCGGGATCATCTGTTGATACCGCGTGCAAGGGCATATCTTCAAAAAGTAAATCATGCTGATACCTGCTGTTCGTTTTTAAAAAACTCAATGCAGTATTGACGATAATCCTTCGAATCCATCCACCTAACTCCCCTTCATTTTTAAACTGGTGGAGATTATTAAAAACTTTTACAAACCCATCCTGCAAAATATCTTCCGCATCATCCATATTTTTGGTATACCTGAAACATACTCCCAGCATTGCAGGAGCAAACAAATCATAAAGCTGCCGTTGCGAAGCAGTATGTGACCTGATGCAATCTTTAATAAGTTTTGAATATTTTTCGGGCATTACTTAGGTTTGACTCCGGGTTTATAGGAACCGCTGCATGGAATGTTTAATTTTTGTTGAAAGCTTCGCGTTGAATGCCTTCGGCGTTGAATTTGAATTATAAACACGAATTTTAGGCAGTAATTACACGAATTTAGGTTACTTACCGAACAGGTCGCGACCTATCCCTACTTCAAACTAAAGACTATCTTCCTTCAACTTTCTTTTCCAATTGATATAAGGATTTTTGATACATGGGTCCAGTCATTTTATCCAGGAAAAGGCCTCTGATCTTTTCCCATGGATACCATTTGAAATAAGTATTAATGTTAAAAATAATCTGGGTGTTTTCAGCATTTTGTGGTACTAAAATAAATTGGTAAACAACATCAGACGAAGATTTGGATTTCAGAGCAACATAAATGGTATCTGTCGTGGAAGGTAATTTTTCTAACACGAGGTCTATCCCTTTATCATCTTTCAAAGTTACGGATGCATTCCCTTCCCCATACGTAATATGCACACTACTATCCTCCATCGGAAGGAACCACTCCGGCCATTTTTTAAAATCGTTTACGTATGTATACACCTCCGAAGATGGCGCATTAATTCCAACTGATTTTGTAACAGATATTTTAGAGGGCAATAGAAGGCTCAATAGAGAAAGCATTCCCAGGATAAATATAAAACCGAGTGCAACAAAAATAATTTTTCGCATAATAAACAATGGATAATTAAACAGGTAGTTTGATTTTAATAAATAACACCAATCACTGTAATGTGCTGCAAAAGTATCCGAGAAAATTTAACTCAGTTAAAATATCTTTAAGTAACAAATGGCGTATCTTTACATGACATTTGTTACTTAACAGAAAGTACGTTATTTATTAAAGTGATCAACATGAATAATCATCAAAAAACAAACCCTTCAAATAACCGTGCTTCAAAAATCATTGAAGTAACCGATTTTACCTACAATGACTTTAAAGAAATTGCAGATAAAACAGATTTTTTACAAAAGGAATGGTCAGATATATTACACATCTCAGATAGAACACTTCAAAGATATGCCCGGGACATTGGTACATTTAATTTTAGTGTAACAGACCGTATTCTTCAAATAGATAAAGTGTTGGAAAGGGGAAAGGAAGTATTTGGAAGCTATGCAAAATTCATATTGTGGTTACGGGAGGAACCTCTCACATATGAAGGCCATTTATCTCTCCACTCTCTTGCAACATTTGAAGGAATCAACCAGGTACTTACTCAAATCGGAAGAATAGAACACGGCATTTTACTATGATATTGTACAGACTCGCTACGGCAAAATATGCGGATGATCTTTCGGGAGAAGGAGCCAGACTTTATGGTGGCCGTTTTAATCCTGTTGGAATTCCTGCTGTCTATACTTCCGGAAATGTTTCTTTATGTATCCTCGAAATTTTGGTCAGAGCTTCCCGGCACTCAGCTCCGGATAGTTACACCCTTATTTCCATTGAAATTCCGGATACAGATATTCGCGAAATAAAGCAGGATAAACTAAAGAAAGACTGGCAGAATGACCTGGATTACACGCAGGGTATCGGCGATGATTTTTTAAAAGAAAATAAGGGTTTGTGTTTAAAAGTTCCATCTGCCGTTTTACCAATAGAACATAATTACGTTTTAAATCCAGCTCAAGCGGGGTTTAAAAAAGTAAAAATAATCGCTACTCAATTATTGCAACTGGATAAACGGTTGTTTAAAAAATAAATATTCATTCAATGAATCGCACTTATTTAATCACCGGAGGAAATATAGGTGATAAGAAAAAAAACCTTGAAAAGGCGACTGCATTAATAGAAAAAAAGATCGGACATATCCTTAAAAGCTCCGCTATTTATGAAACCGCTGCCTGGGGAAATACGGATCAGCCTTCTTTTTATAACCAGGTCCATTTACTGGAAACGGCACTCATGCCCGACGAATTAATGTCCACCATTTTAAGTATAGAAAAGAAAATGGGAAGAGTAAGAACCACAAAAAATGCCGCCAGGATTATTGATATTGATATTCTCTTTTTCAATGATGAGGTAATCGCAACAGAAACTGTTTTGATACCACATAAAGAGATTCCAAACCGGAAATTTGTTTTAAAACCCTTGCTGGAACTGGCGCCCAATTATATTCATCCATTATTGAAAAAGACAATTGCTCAACTGGAGGCAGAAACAACGGATACATTAGAAGCATTTCCGGTTACAAACCAATACCTGGAAACGGAATTGCCGGATGCATAATCCATAGGGAAAAATGTCCTGAATTGAAAAGATTTAAATCGATTTAGGGAGCTATCCCCTTCCTGATTATGATTACATTTGCCACGAAAAATTTATCAGTATTTAAGAATGAGGTATCCATTCATTACCATAGAAGGAAATATCGGATCAGGTAAAACAACTCTTGCTCAATTATTAAGTGATCATTTCAACGCACGCCTTATTCTGGAGGAATTTGCAGACAATCCCTTTCTGCCAAAATTTTATGAAAACAAGGAACAATATGCCTTTCCTTTGGAATTGTTTTTTATGGCAGAAAGATACAAGCAACTGAAAGATCTCTTACAGACAAAAGATCTCTTTCATAGTGTCACCATTTCAGATTATATGTTTACTAAATGCCTGTTGTTTGCTAAAGTAAACCTGCCCGAGGAAGAATTTTCATTGTACCAGAAATTATTCAACATCATCAATCCTCAATTGGTACAGCCTGATTTATTGGTTTACTTACACGCGCCGATTAGCAAATTAAAAGAAAATATAAAGAAGAGAAACCGCAGCTACGAACAGTCTATCGATCCTGAATATTTATTTTCATTACAGGAAATGTACACGCAGTACATCAAACAACACAATATAAAAACCCTCTTTATTGATGTAACAAATGCTGACTTCGTTCAAAATCCGGATCAGTTTAAACAAATTCTGGATGCACTGGAAAAAGAGTATGATGAAGGCCAACATTACCTGTTGCTTACTTAAAGAAAAAGGTACTCAACAATTTTCCCCAGGAAAATTCTATAATACCTGAAGGCTTAAACACGAATTTCAGGCACAAATTTCACGAATTCTTCAATTCTATACTTTTGAACGTATAAATCCAAACTTGGATATACTCTAAAATTGCTTTCCTCAAAACATAGGATTGTATTTATTGAAACACTAAAAAATACCGGATAAAAAAAATGCCCGGAAC
>JBBSUB010000247.1:0-6248 GCA_038235345.1 Chitinophagales bacterium | reverse complement strand
GGTTGTCCAGATAATGGACAAACTGGATACCCGCATTTTACCCGTAACAGATGTAAACGGTCTTTACCTTGGGTTTGTATCCAAGAATGGAATCTTCAAAAAGTATAGGTATTTATTGATGCGTCAGGGAGATTTGATGCAGTAATAAAGCTTTTGGCAATTAGCTATTAGCCATTAGCTAGACAAGGTTGTCAACTTTTCAAAAGTTGGTAACCTTGTTTAGGGCAGGTCCTAAAACAATCTATACCAATTATCTTCTTAAGATAGTCAGATTTAGGCTCAAAGCCCTTACACATTATTCATTAAACCATAGGCTGAAGCCATGTGGCAATTTAGATAAGAAGATCTTTATAGTTGTTAGCTGGTAGCTATTAGCTTAAAGTTGCCAACTTTTCGAAAGTTTGTGTTTCAGCGGGGTTTTCCGATTTTAGATCAAATAATTAAAAGTCTGCCGGTCGGAAACCCCGATGCTTGAACATCGCTGCAAAATTTCAACCCAAAATCTGCCACGATGTTATTTTGTTTTAGAATCTGTCACATGCGCTTTCTCATTTCTAACGATGATTGATCGTGGAAAAATTTGTTTTGTTTTATGATACTACCTAAAGTCTCTTATAATTTATTTCACCAAACTTCGGTCTGAAGTCATTTATCCATTCATTTGATAGAAAATATATGCCCCTATAGAGAATGGGACTTGTTTCAGCGGGGTTTTCCGATTTTAGATCAAATAATTAAAAGTCTGCCGGTCGGAAACCCCGATGCTTGAACGAAGCTGCAAAATTTCAACCCCAACTTCTAGCACGATGTTATTGTATTAGAATCAGTCTCATGCGCTTTCTCATTTTAAATGCTGAATAAAAATGATAAAATTTATTTGAGCTTTATGATAGTAAATTATGCCAATAAATCACATGCTTAAGCCATATGGCAATTAAGAATAAAGCCACTGACTTTTTGAACCAACACCTTCTTTAGCCGGAGGATTTGAAAGCTGCATTCATTGGACTTTGGCCCAAAGTTTATGTTTTATTTTTCTGATTCTTACTATAATAATAATACTCCTTATTTTGCTATCCGGCGTATTGTATTCGATCACGACTGATATAAAGTAGAAAACTCTGTAAAAAAAAAGCCATTTGTTTTGTAAACAAATGGCTTTTCAAAAAATTATGAAATTGTGAATTAATTCTTATCCCACCAGATTCTGCCTTTTGTATCTTCCGCTTTGGTGCCGTAAGCAGGATCTTTTGCAATCATTGTCTGAATAGCTGCTGCGTAGTTCGCAGAATTCGGATTGGATCCGGAGCTCAATTGAAGAGCGCTGCGTCTTGGAGTGATCAGGTTCTTACTTCCATCCCATAAGTTCTCCAAATAAGCAATGGATGAACCATCTCCGATTTTTCCGTTGGTCCCGGTCCGCACATCTGTGTATTGTGGATATCCTGTTCTTTTCCACATAGCCCATGATTCAAGGGGCTGCATAAGATAATTAACCCATGCCTGTGAATAAATACTGGGCAATCCTTTATAGGGTAAGGTTGTTTTGAATGTACCTATAGTAACGGTATTCGCATTCGGTACATTCGTAGCTACTGCTAATCTTTTATATTGATCAAATGATGCCTGAACTCCTTCATAAAACCAGTCTGAAGCCGATTTGCCCAAAGAATTCATTCCTTTTTCAGCGATCTCTGCCATCATAAAACAAGTTTCCGCATAGGTGAGATATGGTGTCCACATTTTTATTGCATTTCCATCTACAAAGGTTTCATCATCATGCATTAAATTTTTGGAAGATTGTGGGTCAAAACCGCCAAAACCACCATTTTTCAAAAATAGACGGGTTTGAATAGCAGATAGAATATTGAGGCTTTGGGTGTTAGCTCCCTGAAGATTTAAGATTACGTTTTTATCTCCGCCGGATAAACCATACCCAACATCACCTACAGAAGCAGGGGATGCATGTTTACCCCAATAACGTACATTGTATTCCGGCTTTAAAAGCGCCAGTTTTGCGGCGGCACTTCCGTTTGTTTGTACATTTTTATAACCGTTATAATTCGTTCCAAAATCGTTTTCCCGGATCATAAATTTAATGCGTGGATCATTCGTTGATTTCAAAAATTCTACGAAGGGATATCCGGCACTGTAACTAAATAAAAGTACATTGATATCATCCACATTATTATTCCACTGTTGCGATTGTTTGTAGCCAAAAGATCCATCAAGAGAGGATATGACATTCTTATTGAAATTTGTAGAAATATCACTTAGCACGGCTGTTAATTGTGCCGGATCGCGCTTCTCATACCGCTGGGCAATTTTTATCCGAAGCGTGTTTGTGAATGACAACCATTTCGTATAATCGCCCCCGAAAAACTGATCCTGAGCTGCGATGTCTGCCTGGCCTGAATTATTGGTCAACAAAGTTGCAGCCTCTTTAAGTTGTTTATCAAAGGTTTTATACAAATCAAAGTCAAAATCATATTTTGGTAATGGAAACTGGTCTGGTTGAAATGCCTGCTCATAAGGCATTGCTCCAAAGTTATCGACAACCCGCCAGGCATGATAGGTATCAATGACCATGCAAATTCCTTTTAATGCCTGGTATTTTCCCTTTGAGTTATCCGCGTCTATTTTTGTTATTATCCGATGCATATCTCTTCCGACACCGTTGTAATAATCATTATAGAATGGAAAACCCGGATTGGGACCGGTCGTTGCGCCGGGAACCCAATACCTGTTAGCGATACCGGCTGCTTCTGCCGCGTTGGGAACCACATATTGCATATAGGTCATGGTGGTACCATATTTTTGGGAAGTCTGGCTACGGCTGGTTAAATTGATATCAACAGTAGCCCCGGCGAATAAAAACTCCGGTGCCGCGTCGGGTAGCGAATTGGGATTGGTATTAATATCAACCAATTGCTTTTTACAGGATTGTGAAAGTGTCCCTAAGATCAACAATCCCAGTATATATTTATTTACTTTTTTCATTTACTTTTTGTTTTAAAAATTACAAGGAGATATTTAAAGTGGCAGAATAGCTCCGTGAAAATGGAACACCACCGGTAATATATGGCCTGTAAGGATCATTACTTTGAAGAGATTCTGGATTTTGGCCGTTGGACAAAGTATTATACAAGTAGGCAATATTCCTTGCAGAAAGAGAAATTCTTGCTCCTTTGATGCTTATTTTTTCCAACAAGGATGCAGGTATTCTATATCCCAGGGTGATCTCTCTTAACATGATCCAGGAGTTTTTACTTACTGAATTATTATTATTCAGATTCGTTCCCCAACCAAACCAGGTATTATAATAATAAGACGCTTTCCAGGAATCAACATAGCCTTTATCATACGCTTCTCTAAAGGTCATTCCGCTGATATCTACATTTGTGTTTCCGGGAGTAGTTCCTTTTTGGCCTTTATCAAATATTGCATTTGGGATCACACCATCATACCTGGTTTCTCCATTGTATGAATCAATACGTGCTTCACCACCATGTTCTTTATCTCTAAACTCAAGACTTTGTGCCAGATTACCCTGTCCCATAGCATAGCTGACTGCTTCTGAATAAACCAATCCGCCAAAACGACCATCAACCTGGGCAAATAAATTGAAATTCTTATATCTTAAAGTAGCACTTGCTCCACCAACAAAATTTGGTTCTACTTTGCCAATATTTACTCTGCGAACTTCATCTGTATAGTCTACTCCTACCAGGTTATAATTCTGGAAATCATATTTTACAGCAGGGTTCGTGTTTTTTACCCTGTCCCCTACCTGGATTAATGGCAAACCTGAAACAGGGTCCATTTTAGTGGATGCCCAGGTTTCAGTTGTTAGCACACCAAATGCGCCACCTTCGTAAGCGTACACATTCGCACCATCATATCCACCGCTTAATTCCCATTCTTTAATGCCCGCGCCAAATGAAATGATCTTACTATGATTGACACCTCCGTTTACAGAAAGATTCAAATTCCAGTCATTTTTTCTTATCGGAGTTACATTCACTAAAAACTCATATCCCGTATTCTGGATGTTTCCGGCATTTAAGAAAAGTTTACTAAACCCTGTTTCTAATACGCCGGGTAAATTTAAGAGCTGGTCAAATGTATTTGTCCTGTACCAGGCAAAATCCACATTCACTAATTCATTGATAATTCCGAAATTGGTTCCAAACTCCCAGCTTCTCGCACGTTGTGGTTTAAGGCTAAGATTTGGTTTTATATCCGCATTTATTTGATTCGCTACACCATAGGATTGTCCGTTTTGATTTATCACGGTACTTGGTGAATAACCACTACCTGTGGCGTAAGCACCAGCTACTCCTGCATTACCTACATAGGCAAGCGAAGCTCGCAGTCTGCCGGAGGATAACCAGGAAGGCAGTGTTGTTTTTAAATGATCGTAAAATGAGTACGAAGTATTAATGGATGGATAAAACACAGCGATATTATTATCTCCTGGAACTGATTTAGGATATGCTAGAGTAGAAATCCAATCATTCCTTCCCGTAAGTTCCACGTTCAGGAAGTTTTTATAATTTAAATTCAAAATAGCGCCCAATCCATAGGTCAAAAGGGAAGGTTTCGAAATTCCATATCGGATATTATTTTGATAATTAAGAACAGAGTTTCCTAAAAAGAACTCATTCGGTACACTCAAGCCACCGTTAGTGTTGGCGCTGTAGCGTTCAGTCTGGCGGTTACCATAAATTTCGTTGATAATCCGCAGGTCAATTCCCAGGTCATCTTTCATCACTTTTTTAGTAGCATGAGCCATAAAAAGCATATTATACCCGGTATTAAATTCGCCACCTGATGAGTAATATCCACCGGAGTTATTTCTTCCGTTTCCAAAATTCTTTTCTTCATTATAGATTTTGTACAAATTTATATTGCCCTTTGCAGACAAATCTAACCAGGGAGCTACCTGAGCTTTTAATTGCAAATAGCTCAACAGGGAATTTTCATGACGACTAAAATTATTCTTGTCAAACCGGTCAAATGCATTGATCGCATTATCAAAATTACCTCCCAGGTAATTGATGGAGTTATCCGGTTTGCGATACTTTCTGTACCAATCTTCTGAGTTGATATTTCTGGGTAAATAATAGGTGTTAAATCCAAGATTCTGCCCACCTCCAAAATAATATCTACCTTGAGAATAGAAATTTTCTGCCACTGTATTGGAGTAAGAAGCTCCGAATTCAGTTGAAAAAACTTTATTTAATTCGCCGCCAATATTCAGGTCCAGCGAATTTCTTTTCAACTGATTATTGGGCAACATTCCTTTTGTATAGTTATTGGAATAAGACAAACGATAATTAAACTTATCGCTCGCGCCACTCAAGGCAACGTGATTATTTACGTACAGTCCATTTTGGTAAAATGTTTTCCAGTTATTGGGTTGAGGAGAGTAAGGTACCATGGAGTCCGGCTTCCAAATGGCCGGGTGTAAACTTCCGTCCATCTTTGGTCCCCAGCTTCCTCCGGCTGCTACCTGCGTACCATCAGCAGCGAAATTACCCTCCCTTGTGCGGATACTTCCCTGGCCATAAATGTTCTGATAATCCAGGGGACTTTTATAAATATCCTGTGTCTGGTAAGTAGAGCTGAGCTCAATTCCCAGGCCTGAACCTCGCTTTCCTTTTTTACTTGTAATGACAATAGCACCGTTCAAACCTCTTGATCCATAAATAGCTGTGGCGGCTGCTCCTTTTAAAACGGTAATGGATTCATAGTCATCCGGATTCAGGTTTTTCAATTGAGATCCTGCATCAGTGTTGTCTGCATCTGATTGATTGTTAATCAGAACATTACCATCCACCACAAAAATAGGCTGATTGTTTGCCTGGCCCGGCTGATTGCCCAATACTTTCGCTCCTCTTATTTGAATGGAGGGGGACGATTGAACACCATTGGCATTCATAACATTGATGTTAACACCCGCAACTTTTCCCTGTAAAGCCGAAATCGGATTCACGGTATTCGTCCGTGTAAGTTCGTCACCTTTAATATTGGTGACGGCATAACCTAACTTTTTATCATCCTTTTTAATGCCCAGGGCGGTTACAACAACCTCTTCAAGGTTGCCGGCATCCTGAATCATTGTTACCTGGATATTGGTTTTTTCTCCTACAGTCACTTCAATAGGTTTATAACTCACAAGGCTGAAAATCAGCACGGCAGACGGGCCATTTACACTGACAGAAAAATTTCCCGCGTCTGAAGTT
>JBBSUB010000246.1:0-6265 GCA_038235345.1 Chitinophagales bacterium | reverse complement strand
GAAGAAACAGTCGCTTATAAAGAAGCCTTGATCATGGGATTGCTGGGAATATTAAGATGGCGTGAACAAAATACGGTTCTGGCATCTGTAACCGGCGCTACGAGGAATAGTGTGGGTGGAGCGCTGTGGGTGGGAACGGATGCGTAAAGAAGTGTTCGATTGTTGAATTGTTGCATTGTAGAATTGCTCTATTGTTCAATGGTTGAATTGTTTAATTGCTGATGCGTTGAATTGCTCATTGCTCATTGCTTATGGCTCGATGCTCATAGCTGAATGCTCGAAGCTCATAGCTCATAGCTCAATGCTAATTATTAATTTCATGAACTCCAGACCTAAAATAAAACCAGCTCTAACTCAGTCTGACAGAGCTATTGAAAAAGTCAGTTTGGTATTACTTATTTTTCTATGGGCCTTTACTATTTTTTCATTTGTAAAACTTTCGGAAATAATTCCTATTAATTTTGATGCTGAAGGGAGGCCTAATAATTATGAAAATAAATTGACTTTGTTTCTATTGCCGGTCATAGGATCCACCGTATATGCAGGTCTTACTTTTCTCAACAAATATCCCTGGGTGTTTAATTATATGGTGCAGATAACGGAAGAGAATGCGGAAGGACAATATTCTTTTGCAACAAGGATGCTGCGGATACTCAAATGCAGCATCATGATCATTTTTTGTATAATTGCTTTGTATTCTTATTGGACAGTTATTGGCAATACAGAAGGTCCGGGCTGGTGGTTTTTACCGTTGATCCTGGGAGTTGTTTTTGTTCCGCTTACTTACATGATCATAAAGAGTCTGAAGGATTAGAAGAAATCGCCCATTTCTTAAGAAATATAAAGATTCATGGGCATTTCAACATATCCCATCTAAACCTATCAAACTAGGCGGTGAGGACACCACCCCCGGAAATGGCGGGGACATCGCACACAAAATGCCACCAAATAAATTCACCATATCCAAATATTTTCCCCTATTCTTCTTATTAATTAGAAATATATTATTTTAGCTAAACGGAATTTCCCATCATCGCCACATTTAAAAAATCTATCGCATGCGTTTTAAACGTTTTATTTTCTTCCTGGCCATTACATCTACCATTCTTATTTCCTGCAACGCAGATAACACCGAAACTGAAGAGGCAAGCTATGAACAAACGAGAAAGGTATTGCTCGAAAAAGAGCAGAAGAACCCGGTTAATTTTTTAACCGTCGTGGGACAGGATAAAAAAAATCTCCTGGGGCAGACCGTTATAAAAGGAAAATTGACCAATCATGCGACCATTGCTGTTTTTAAGGATGTAGATGTTAAATTATTTTTTTACAGTAAAACAAGAGCACTGCTGGAAACAGAGACGGAAACGATATTTGAGCAGGTGCAACCCGGACAGACGAAGGATTTCAAAACAAAATACTTTGCTCCTAAAGGAACGGATAGTGTCGGAATACAAGTAGTAGGTGCAAAGATGGGGACGTATTAAATTGTTGGTATGGTTGGAATTGTTGGTATTCGCGCCTTCGTTGGTCATCTTACACCACACAAATTAAAAATGTATAGATTATTCGATTTACTGCCATTGTTGGCGTCCCGCCAACAAAATATCAAGAAATAATAATACCCAAACGTTGTTTTGAACTCTTTTCATATAGCATCTAAATTAGAGATTCTATTGAATTAAAATAAATGCAGAAAGCATGATAATCTAGAAAGATGTTGGCGGGACGCCAACATCGGCAGGCAAAGGCGGCAATTACAAGTACGGGAGGTACGATACATTTTGCCAGGCATGTGCTACCGATTAAAATCAGTAGTTACAAAATGAATCATGCCTACGGCATTCGCTGCACGTCTCAAGAACTCCGGCATTGGCAGTGTACCAACAATAATAAAATTAAAAATCCATAAATTATTCGATTCTTTTACTATGTTATCTACAAGTACCAGAGGTACGACACATTTTTTAACGACGGAATTCATTCCGTTGCTTCCCCTACGGCATTCGCTACACGCCGTGGTATCTCCTGCCTTTCTTCGTTACCCGATAATATCCAAAATGAAAATCCATAGATTATTCGATTTTTCGACGACGGTGGCTACAAGTACCAGAGGTACGATATATTTTGCAAAAACGGAATTCATTCAGTTGCCCTACGTGTTGCTAATAATTAAGAAAGACCGTCAGTTATTTAGCTTATTCGCAAACAACTAACGGCCTTCCTGGTATTATTTTCAATTTTTACTGTAACTTACTTTACTTCCAATGTCAACTTTGCGGTCTTCAACCCCGGTGCGGATGCTTCAAACACCATCGAACCTGCTTTTTCTCCGGAGGCTACAATGGCTGTCAGTTCCCCGCTGAACACTTTCATAAAAGGTGATTGAAAAGATTCCAAACTTACACTGTTTCCGTTTGCTACGGCATGAAACGAGCCTGCTCCTTTTACTTGGAAGTTTATTTGACGTGTATCATCGGAACAAAGATTCCCGTTCTTGTCTACTACGCTTACACGGATAAAAGACAGATCCTTTCCGGTAGGTGATAATACAGACCGATCTGCTTCCAATCGAAGTGTATAAGGTTTGCCGGGAGTATGAATGGATTTTTCACCTACCACTTTTCCGGATGCATCATAAGCAACAACCTTTACTGTTCCCGGTTCGTACTTTGTATCCATCCACATCAGGCGATATCTTTTCTGGCGTTCAAATGATTCGAGAGATTCTTTACTTCCGGAAGTCAATGCTTTTACTGAAGTGTCTTTTGTTTGTCTTCCCTGGCTTTTTCCATTAATAAAAATTTCCGCAGAAGGGTAATTTGTGTAAACAAAAATTGGTGTCACCTCTCCTTCCCGTCCTTTGAAATTCCAATTTGGAAGAATGTGCAGCGTGTTTTCTTTTTTGTTCCAATGACTCTTGTACAAATAATACCTGTCTTTTGGAATGCCGGCTAAATCTACAATACCGAATAAAGAACTATGACTTGGCCAATCAGTATAGTACGGCGTTGGTTCTCCTAAATAATCAAATCCTGTCCAAACAAATTCGCCAATGGCATAAAACAAATCATCATGCTGAATAAAATTATCTTCCGGAAGATCTGACCAACTGCAATGCTCCACATCATAAGAGGACATTTGATGATCCGGATACTTCGGCATTGACTTGCGAACAACTGGGAATTTATAGATTCCACGGGCACTAATAGTAGAAGCAGTTTCAGCGCCTAAAATAATTTCCTGCGGTAATTTTTTATAGGCTTCAGGATAAGCAAAAGGCCTGTAATTAAAACCGGCCACTTCCATCACTGCGGCAAAATTATTATTGAGCACAGAACCAGGTTGATCCATTCCCTGCGTCACTAATCTTGTCGGGTCTTCTCTTTGACAAATATCCTGGAGGTAGCGCGCAACCTTTGCTCCACTTTGGGTTCCCTGTTCAGGTACTTCATTTCCAATACACCACATGACGATGCTTGGATTATTCCGGTAATTATGGATCAGGTTCACTAAATCCTTTTCAGCCCAATCATCAAAATATTTGTTGTAGCCATTCTTTAGTTTGGGTATCTTCCATTCGTCAAAGGTTTCTGCCATCACCATAATACCCATTTCATCACAAGCCTTTACCACTTCCGGCGCAGGCATATTGTGTGAAGTACGAATGGCATTCACACCCATATCTTTCATGATCTTTAGTTGTCTGCGTACAGCCGCTTCATTAATAGCAGCACCTAATGGACCTAAATCGTGGTGAAGACAAACACCCTGGAATTGGGTTCTTTTTCCGTTGAGAAAAAACCCTTTTCCGGGAATCATTTCTATAGAACGGATACCAAAAGTTGTTGTGTATTCATCTTTGATTGTACCACGTTCGTATAATTTTGAAACTGCTTTGTACAAAGCCGGATTATCCGTGTCCCACAATACCGGGTTCAATACCGTTAATTCCTGGGTGAATACATTCTCATCATATTTCCCAAGAGGCGTTTTAAGTGTTGCCACTACCATACCTGCCGGATCGATTATATCTGTCGCGATTGAAAAATTATCGGTTGAAGTATTTTCCGGTTTTTGCAGTTTTGTTTTAAGCAACACTTTCGCGAATTCCTTCGTGATGCGGGGCGTTGTTAATTGTGTGCCCCAAACAGGAATATGCGCTGTTTCATTTACGATTACATGCACATTTCTATAAATGCCCGCGCCAGGATACCAGCGGGAAGATTCCGGAAAATTCTCCAGTCTTACTGCCAGCACATTTTCCTGACCGGGAATTAAAAACGGGGTAATATCGAAATGAAAACTATTATAACCATAAGGCCAGTAACCGACCTTTTTTCCATTAATATATACTTCTGCATTGCTCATAGCTCCATCGAATAGAATGGTCGCGGTTTTCCCTTTAGAAAAAGCAGGAAGTGTAAATATTTTCCGATACCAACCCACACCTACAAAAGGTAATCCACCTGTACGACCAGCATGTTCGGTCGCTTTTGTTTGCCCGTCCTGTGAAATAGCCACATTCTGTTTGTCATTATTTGGGCTGAAAGGACCGTATATTGCCCAATCGTGCGGCACAGTAACGGTTTGCCATTTATCATCCTTAAACTCTGTAGCAATAAATCCCGGATCATCCTCACGGGTAAATTTCCAATCTTTTTCTAAAAGGATCTCTGTGCGGGTTTGTGCCTGCACCATAAAACCACTCCCAAGAAGTATAATAAAAACAGCCAATTTCAATTTCATACAAAACAATTTTTAAGGAAGTTGCAATGTCGGGAACTTTATGGAAAGAACCTGATAATTATGGGTAATAATGGATCAAAGCATTTTGTATTTAGAAAGCACTGCCTAAATTTGAGGATGGAATAACTTAAAAAAATATTGAAAGGTAAAGATTGAAAGCAATAGCATGTATAATAGGCAGCACATCTGCATGATCTATTTATCGGATCGTGTTTATACGCAATTCTCTAATCGTATTTTTACTATAAATACCGTAATTCTAACACATTGATAATTAACTGGTAATATCTTTGATTTAAAGATCATATTCCCTTACTTTTGAGGTGGATTAGAAGCTCAACCTATTAAATTAAATAGAAATAATAATTTTATCCACATCCTTTGAAAGACTATTTTAATGAGAAAAATGACTGAATTAAAATAATAATTTCCTGGAATTACTATACATAGTAGAGTATCCAATATCCTTTTAAAGCCTTTTAAAAAACATTTCTTGAGTAGATAGCTCATTAAAACCTTAGAATTTTCTTTTGAATATTTAAAACCCCCAAAGGAAAATGCTTCAAAAAGTTGCCTCAAAATTCAGGTAGCTTTTTTTTATAGAGATTTTACCAGCACAATTGCATTGCCCCGCTCATGCAATTATTAATACAAAAAGATTAGGCTGATTTTTTTAAAAAAAAAGGTATCCATCATTATATCAACATCATATAGGTGGTTCTATAATCTAAAATCAAGTCAATCCATCTTTCAGGTCATAATATACCGGACATTTTTCAGATATAAAGATGATGATCAATTTATAGACTTTTTGAAAGAACATTTGGCATTTAAGAACCGACAGAATTACCTGCTAAAAATGATACGCGGCTGCCAATAAAAAGTTTTGCTTATTATCAGCCATTGTCCCATCCATTTCACAAAACATCTTCCTTGCTGCCTTTTCAAAACGGAATTCAGGAATAATGGTTAAGGTATTTATTTTAAAATTGGCTGAAAAAGTTAATTGAAAAATAGCTGTACTTAAGCCCAGTAAATTTTGCTTGTCTTCAAAATACTCCAGCCTCAAAGTAAAACGCAGCCATTTTTTAGGATCTGAATTAATATACAAGGCATTCTCCATCCAGTTTTTGGTTTTCTCCCATTTTTCCGAACTATTGAATTGCCGTGAGTGCCAGGTTCCATTATAACCTAAACTAAGTTTATCAGAAATAGTATAATTCAGAACAATATCCCCCTGGTATAATCTGACAGAATCATTGTTTTTTCCACCCTGCTAATTAAACCAGGCTTTCAGTTTTTCATCAACTGAAAAAGTGGCTAATTGTGCAATCACCATCTTTGGAAGGTTACCCGCATTCTTAAGGTCAGCCGGATCTGCCAGGCCAACCATCAGAGAAGTTCTTTCAGAAAAGGCATATTCAGCTTTCAATCCGGTATGAAAAAACGGTCCGTAGGAAAACAGGTAACTCATGCTATAATTTCGATTCAAATAAGCATCTGCCAATTCATATCCAAT
>JBBSUB010000245.1:0-6464 GCA_038235345.1 Chitinophagales bacterium | reverse complement strand
GCATCTGCTGATTCAATAACTGACTCTACAGTCACATTGCAAAAAAGAGCAATTTTCCTTTTTATTTCTTCATTAAGAGGATGTTCCGTACGACATACAAGAATATCCGGATGCACACCATTTGCACTCATCAGTTTCACACTCTGTTGTGTCGGTTTTGTTTTTAATTCTTTAGCTGCACGCAAATAAGGCACAAGCGTTAAATGAATCACCAAACAATCTTCGTCCGGAAGTTCCCACTGAATCTGGCGTACAGCTTCTATAAAAGGAAGACTCTCAATATCTCCAACTGTGCCACCTATTTCTGTGATGATAATATCAAATTCATTCTTCTCCCCCAGCAACATCATTCTACGCTTGATTTCGTCAGTAATATGTGGAACTACCTGAACAGTTTTACCTAAATAATCCCCTTCTCTTTCTTTATTTATAACTGTTTGATAAATTCTACCGGTTGTTACATTATTTGCCTGGCTGGTATTTATATTTAAAAAACGCTCATAATGCCCAAGATCCAGATCGGTTTCGGCTCCATCTTCTGTTACATAACACTCCCCATGCTCGTAGGGATTCAGTGTTCCCGGATCAACGTTTATGTAAGGATCAAATTTTTGAATAGTAACCGTTAAACCTCTTGCCTGTAACAGTTTTGCAAGTGAAGCGGCAATGATTCCTTTACCTAATGAAGAGGTAACCCCACCGGTTACGAAAATGTATTTGGACATTTTTATTGGCATTTGTTTAAAATAAAATGTCGCCCACACATCATTTATAGGATGATATATTGAACAACGTAAAAAATAAATTTAGACTGCGAAATTTAGATAGATATAATCCCGTGAAGTCGTGCAAAGCTACATCTATTATTTAAGCGTAAAAAGTTATAAAATAAAAATTCAGAAAAATTTCTCCTAAAAGGAATAAAAGGATGCCTGGAAAGCACACTAATCGCACCTTAAAATAATTATCTATTTCAGTTTATTTTAATTTAATAACCAGGAGCGGTTAGATTTACCTTAAACAATGATCCATTTATCTTCCCGGGTGGTATACGATAATCCATTACTCATTAAATAAACCGGTTTGGAGGTTTTAGGATCATTGGATTGCTCCTTTTCATACACCCTTATGCCATTATTTTCCCTTGTTAAATAGACGATAAGAGCATTTAACGTTGGTGGAATATCATGCAACCATTGCTCATCTCTTTCTCTTACAAATGCACTGCTCATTATTTTTAGTTTGAAGTTTGGAGTTTGAAGTGTAGAATTACAACGCGTAGTTTTTTATACCAATCAGTTATTTCGCACCAGCATTTAATCCTAACCTATTACCTACTACCCCAATCAATGTACCAAAATACAAACAGGATGCAGTTAAGATTGCATCCTGTTTGTATTTTTTATAGGCTGTACCCTATTTTAATATATTACAGCCTTCAGGGCTAAAAGTCCGGAGTTCGGGTCTCATACCTACTACCCACAACCTAATATCTACTACCTATCTATCGACCCCATCACTTTTTTCATAAAAGTATTCAGGGCATCTCTTTCGGATAAGCCTTCGGCTAACAATTGATGTACTTCAATAGCGCCACACATATTTGAGATCAACTCTCCTATTATTTCAAGCTCTTCTTCCTTAAGTGTTGCTGCTTCAGATGTATTTTCAAGCACCTGAATCGCCGTTTCAATTTCAGCGATAGTGGAGGTTCTTTGAATTTGTTTAATTACCGGTAATTTCATTGATTAGAATTTTTAATTGTTCTTCTTTAGTGGTTTGTACCTGGTTTAATAAAACACCACCTTTAAATGTTGCAAATGTGGGCAGGTTTTTTACACTGGCCAATTTGCGACTTTCAGGTTGTTTTTCAGCATCAACAATAATAAAAGTCGTGCCTTCATTTTCAGTGGACAATCTTTTAAATTTTGGTTTCATTAAACGGCAGTTTCCACACCAACCTGCGGAATATTGCACGATCACATTGCTGTGTTCCTGTAATAATTCATTCAGGTTATCTTCTTTTAACTCTATAAGCATCTTGTATATTTTGAATGAATATTAATTATGAACAGCAGGGTGACTCAGGTAATTTGCAACACCTTCTTTTGTAGCAGTCATTGCTTCTTCACCTTCTTCCCAGTTTGCAGGACAAACTTCACCATATTTCTCAACGTGAATTTGTGCATCTACAATACGAAGATATTCGTCGATATTTCTACCTAATGGAAGATCATTTACAGACGCATGTCTTACAATACCTTCTTTATCTATTAAGAAAGTTCCGCGGTAAGCGATCGGCAAACCATCAAATGACCATGTTCTTGTTTCAGTATCGAAATGATACGTTCCACCCAAAACACCATAATTTAAAGAAACGACTTTAGACGTATCCGCGATCATCGGAAAGGTAATTCCTTCAATTCCGCCATTATCTCTTGGGGTGCAAATCCAGGCAAGATGCGTTTCTTCTGTATCTGTTGAACAACCAACCACAATTGTATCTCTCTCTTCGAAAGCCGCTAATTTCTCCTGAAACGCGTGGATTTCTGTCGGACACACAAATGTGAAATCTTTCGGGTAAAAGAATAATAGAACGTTCTTCTTTCCGATGTACTGATCCAAAGAGAAATTCTCAACAATTTCTTCTCCGTTGATGACTGCACCTGCTTGAATCTTTGGTGCTTTTTTGCCTACTAAGTTCATATTTACGTTATTTTATTATGATTATTTAATATATATACTTTAATGGTGCAAAGGTAAAACAGAATGCCTTCTGATTTATTACCAAAGTGGTAAAAATTCGCTAAAAGGGAGGGAGATTTATGATTTTGGATTGACGATTTGGGATTGATGATTTGGGATTGACGATTGACGATTTGGGATTCGTGTATCACCGGGATTTTCCGATTTTAAATTAATAATCTGAAAGACCTTTGTAGGCCTGTCCCGTTTTTCGGGAAAACCCCGATGCATAAAAGAGGTTGAAAAATGTCAACCTAAAATCTGACTTATAGAATGTATTGGAATTTAGAGTTCGCTTGTTTAAAGTATCCAGACAGACCATAGATTATCTTTTGAAAATAACCCTTTTAAGTTGGATGAAACAATTCGTGTAATTGGTGCCTAAAATTCGTGTTTAAATTTTTGACTTTATGTGATTTAGGTCATGACCGAAGGTCCGACTATCTTCTTTACCCTTGTTCACAGCCTTCGTAATAAAAACCGCTGTCTGACCTCCGGTACCGACAGCTAAGAGTTTCAGTTCCAGGTCAGGACCGAAGGTCGGACCGGTTTTCTTCTTTATCGCTTGTTCACAGTTTTCTAAAACAACGCCCGCTGTCTGACCTGCGGTACCGACAGCTACACACAGCGATTCCTTTAATAAAACTTCCCTTAAAAAGAAAATGTTTTGAGAATAACATCTTTGAAGTCGTATGAAACAATTCGTGTAATTCGTGTCTAAAATTCGTGTTTAAAAGTTTGAACTAATGCATTAGCATTCAGGTCAGTACCGAAGGTCGGACCGGCTATATATTTCTCGCATGTTCACAGCTTTCGTAAAAAAAACCGCTGTCTGACCTTCGGTACCGACAGCTAAGAGTTTCAGTTTTAGTTCAGGGCCGAAGTTCGGACCGGCTATCTTTTTTCTCGCATGTTCACAGCTTTCGTAATAAAAACCGCTGTCTGACCTGCGGTACCGACAGCTATTACATTAATAAAACTTCCCCTGAGAAAGATACTCCCTCACATAATCCCCTACTCCTTCCTCTAAAGAAAAGAAAGGTTGATTATATCCGGCCTCATGAATCTTTTGCATGGTTGCTTCTGTAAAGTATTGATAGGTTTCTCTTAAATCCTCCGGCATATCAATGTATTCAATCACCGGTTCCCGATCTATTCCTTTAAAAGTTGCTTTTACAAGGTCATTAAATGTGCGCGCTTCGCCGGTACCGGCATTGTATATTCCGGTGATAAAAGTTTTGGGATCAGTCTGCCAGCATTCTAAAAACCAGAAACAAATCTTCAGGATATCCTTTACATAAATAAAGTCTCTTTTTTGCTCTCCATCGTTAAAACCTTCTTTATGCGATTTGAATAGTTTTACAAATCCGTTTTTCTCAATCTGGTTATAAGAATGAAAGATCACACTGGCCATTCTGGCCTTATGGTATTCATTCGGACCGTAAACATTAAAGAATTTCAGGCCCGTCCATGCCGGAGGAGCATCTGTTTGCTTTAATGCCCATTTATCAAATTCATTCTTAGAAATACCGTAAGGATTGAGCGGATGTAATTCCGGAATGATGGATTCATCGTCTGTATATCCTTTTTCCCCAGCGCCATAGGTAGCCGCAGAAGAAGCATAAACCAGGGGAATATCCATTTTAGTACCGTAATTCCATATTTTTTTTGAGTACTCCACATTCAGGTGCTCATGCACAGAATAATCAAACTCCGTGGTATCTGTACGTGCGCCTAAATGAAAAATAAAATCAACTTTGGGGTTTTCCTTTTCAAGAAATTCAAACAATTTTTCCCGTTCGATCTTTAAGCTATATTTTTTACCCTCCAGATTGGGGGCCTTATCCGCCCGGGAAAAATCATCGACTAAAATCAGGTTCTCAAATCCATTAGCATTTAAATACTCCACCAGGCAACTGCCGATAAAACCTGCAGCACCTGTAACTATAATAGTGATTGATGTATCCATATAAGAACCTTATTTGACTGGTGTAACCAATTACTTTTTCATATAATTTCCAATAGCCTCATCATATTTCTTCTTCCATCCGGCTACATTTCCCCAATCTTCATTATTTATAGAAATACTACCTGAAGTAACTTCTCCGATCTTTTGAAATGGAATATCCAAAATATCTTCAAAATCTGCTATCTTATCTTTTTTAACGGAAACCACAACTCTGCCCTGTGCTTCTCCAAACCACCATGCATCAGAACGGATTGAATCATTTTTTTGAGCCACATCAAAACCAAGTTCTTTGAAAAAGCTACATTCCATTAAATTCACAAAAAGACCTCCTTCTGTGATATCATGCGCAGAAGCGATTAATTTATTTTTAATCAGGTAAGTAACTGCTTCGTGCAAGGCAAATTCTTCATCAAGATTAAAATATGGAGCAGGAGAATATTCTACATTTTGAATTTTGTGCAGGTATTCTGAACAATTAAAATCTTCTTCATTTTCCCCTAAAATATAAATAGCGTCTCCGGCTTCTTTGAAATAAAGGGACATTTTATTTTCCAGTCCTTCCAGCAATCCCACCATACCAATAGTAGGTGTCGGATAAACCGGCCCTGTTGGAGATTGATTATAAAAACTTACGTTTCCACCGGTAACCGGCGTATTAAATTTATTACAAGCGGTAGTCATTCCTTCGATGCTTTTTACAAACTGGTAATACACTTCAGGATCGTACGGGTTTCCGAAATTCAAACAATTCGTAACGCCTAATGGTTCACCACCACTGCAAACAATATTACGGGCAGCTTCACTCACAGCGATCATACAACCTACATACGGGTTTGCGTATACGTACCTGCTATTACAATCTGTAGTCAGAACGAGTGCTTTATTCGTTTCAAGAATTGCTACGACTGCCCCGTCAGACGGATCATTAGTATTTAAATTAGCTGCACCAACCATGCTATCGTATTGCTCATAAATCCACTTCTTGGAAGCGAGGGATGGTTGTACAATTAATTGTTCCGCAACTGCTTTCAGATCTTCCGGAACAGCAATAGTTGATGCATCAAAGGCATTTACTTTTTCAAAATATTTTGGTTCTTTGTACTCCCTGGTATAAACAGGTGCGCCTCCACCAAGTACCATACTTTCCGCAGGTAATTCTGCTTCAAGTACTCCGTTCATATAAAAACGCAAAGTGTCCCCTTTTGTAACTTCTCCAATTTCGGAGCAGGGCAAATCCCATTTTTCAAAAATATCCGTGATTTCTTTTTCTCTTCCTTTTTTTACGGTGATCAGCATTCTTTCCTGGCTTTCGCTTAAGAGCAATTCCCAGGCTTTCATATTTTTTTGACGCGTCGGAACTTTTTCAAGATAGATATTCATTCCTACCTGGCCTTTAGCACTTGTTTCCGCTGTGGAACAAATAATTCCGGCAGCACCCATGTCCTGCATTCCAACTACAGCACCGGTTTTAATGATCTCCAGACAAGCTTCCAATAATTTCTTTTCCTGGAAAGGATCTCCCACTTGTACTGCAGGCAAATCTTCCGCGCTGCTTTCGGTAAGGTCTGCAGAAGCAAATGCTGCTCCACCCATACCATCTTTTCCCGTCGCACTACCGGCAATAAATACAGGATTCCCTTCACCCTCTGCAGTTGCACTAACGGTTTCGCCCACACGAACAATTCCGGCACTCATTGCATTCACCAAAGGATTTGTATGATAACATTCTTCAAAATATATTTCA
Organism: Chitinophagales bacterium; assembly: GCA_038235345.1. Taxonomy (GTDB): domain Bacteria; phylum Bacteroidota; class Bacteroidia; order Chitinophagales; family Chitinophagaceae; genus Ginsengibacter. Next base: position 6 of record JBBSUB010000245.1, on the reverse strand, counting down.
CCACCT
>JBBSUB010000244.1:0-6481 GCA_038235345.1 Chitinophagales bacterium | reverse complement strand
GTGATCGTTTTTATAATAAATTCTTTCCTATCGGAAAATTCCTGCTGAAATTTCGCTTCTTCCCTGATGGCTTCAATCTGCACTTCATCCAGCGCTCCGGTTTTATCTTTCCGGTACCGGGCAATAAAAGGGGTGGTCGCGCCTTCAGCAAATAGTTCTAATACAGATATGACTTGTTTTTCAGAGATGGATAATTTTTCTGAAACAGCATTTGAATAGGTTAACATAGACATAGTTCAATTTTAAAAAAGGGTGGCGAAGGTATATTTTTTTTGAAATCTAATGTACCCTTCAAACAACAATTCGGTTAATTTCAAAAAAAGCTATCATCTTTAAACTGAATCGATGCTGTAAACCTGAATTTGTTAATATTCTATTCACAGGGGTCCTTGTGGGTTTTTTTCAACTGCTTTTCAGTTTAATTTACCCTTAAAAAGTTTCCATTTAGAATGATTTATTTTACTCATTTTTTACCTACCTTTGCACTCCGAAAAACGAAATTTTGAGGGATTATTATTTTTAACCAAATGCTGATAAGCAGGATGCCTTTAAAAAAGGGGTACAGCAATAACAAATTTACCTGCTAAAATAAAATGAATACAGAAGAAAACAAGGAGACTACTCCTGAACAACCGGAAAATGTTGAACAATCTGTTCAATCCGAAGAAACTCCCCAAACAGAACCCACCACACAACCAGAAGTATCTTTAGAAGATATGCCTCAGGGTGGTATTGAAGGTGTTCCATTTCCTGATTTCCCTGACACAGAATCAACTACAGCAGCGGCTGAACCTCAGCCAACTGAAACTGAAGTGCACGAAGCAGCACTTGCCAGCGCGCATGATGATTTTGATTGGGACATTGACAAGAGAAATGTAACAACGTACAACAAAGCTGAAAGAGAAAAGTACGACGAAGTTTACGACAAAACTTTTAAGCAGATCAACGACAATGAAATGGTTACCGGAATTGTGGTAGGCATGACAAAAACAGACGTTGTAATCAACATCGGCTTTAAAAGTGATGGTTTAGTAGGTTTAAATGAATTCCGTGATACACCCAATTTAGCAATTGGTGATGAAGTGGAAGTAATGGTCGCTGAAAAAGAAGATAAAGACGGTAATCTGCATCTTAGCCGCAAACAAGCCCGCACAACACGTGCCTGGGAGAAAATTGTGGAAATGCATAAGACAGGTGAAATTGTTACCGGTCATGTTACGAGCAAAACCAAAGGTGGTCTTATCGTGGATGTTTTCGGAATGGAAACATTCTTACCAGGATCTCAGATTGACGTGAAGCCTGTAACTGATTACGATCAGTTTGTAGGTAAAACAATGGAATTTAAGGTTGTTAAGATCAATGAAGCTATTAAGAATGCAGTTGTGTCCCACAAGGCACTTATTGAAAGCGATATTGAGCAACAGCGTGCTGAAATCATCGGTAAACTGGAGAAAGGACAAGTATTGGAAGGAACCATCAAGAACATCACTGATTTTGGAGCATTCCTTGATCTTGGTGGCTTAGACGGTTTATTATATATCACCGACATCAGTTGGGGACGTATCAATCATCCAAGTGAAGTACTGAAACTTGATCAGAAACTGAATGTAGTTGTACTTGATTTTGATGATGATAAAAAGCGTATCAGTCTTGGTTTGAAGCAATTAACGCCTCATCCATGGGATACTCTTCCAGAAACAATTAAAGAAGGTGAAATTGTTAAAGGTAAAATTGTAAACATCGAAGATTACGGCGCATTCCTGGAAATATTCCCGGGTGTGGAAGGTTTGGTTCATGTAAGCGAAATTACCTGGGCAAATACGCCGATCAATGCAAAAGAATTCTTTAAATTAGGCGATGAGTACGAATCTAAAGTAGTTACTTTAAGCAAAGAAGATCGCAAAATGAGTCTTTCTATCAAACAAATGACGGAAGATCCATGGGATACAATTGATGCTCAATACCCTGAAAGAAGCAAGCATAAAGGATTGGTTAAGAACATTACTCCTTATGGTGTGTTTGTAGAACTTTCACCAGGCATTGGCGGAATGATTCACATCAGCGATCTAAGCTGGTTGAAGCGTTTCAACAACCCGAATGAGTACACGAAAGTAGGAGAAGAAATAGATGTAATTATTATGAGCATCGATAAAGAAAACCGCAAACTTCAGTTAGGCCACAAGCAGATTGAAGAAGATCCATGGAATTCTTTGGAAGAAACATTCTCTATTGGAAGTATTCATGAAGGAACCGTGACCCGCAAAGATGATAAGGGTGCTATCGTTCAGCTTCCTTATGGATTAGAAGGATTTGCTCCTGCACGTCATTTACGTCGTGAAGATGAGAAAGTTATTGGTATTGATGAGATTGCTCAGTTTATGGTGATTGAATTTGACCGTAACGATAAGAAGATTATCTTAAGCCATAGCCGTATCTGGGAGAAAGAAAAAGCAGATGAATTCAATGCTCAGATTAAAGAGAAAAGAGCCGATGCTGAATCTACCAAAAAGGCAGTTAAGACTATCCAAAGCAAAGTTGAAAAAACAACTTTAGGTGACTTGGGTGTACTTGCTGACTTAAAAAGAAAAATGGAAGGTAACACTGCTGAAGAATCCACGGCTTCTGTTGAAACAAAAGAAGAAGTAGTAGAAGAAAAGAAAGCTACTGCTAAAAAGAAAACAGAAGAACTAACTGAGATGGAAGACAAAGAGGTCATTGCTAAAGCTGAAGAAGCAAAAGCAGAAGATCCTCTCGAAACTCCCGATTCAGAAGAAGAAAAGGCATAATTTCATGCTGATATTTTTACAAAATCCCGGTGCAATTTGCATCGGGATTTTTTTATACATGGAATAAATTAGATCCTGATTGACATCATATCTCTCATTCACTATACTCAAAAATGAATTCCACAGTACCTTTTACAGGTTATGGGCACGGCAACGATTATCGATGTACTAAATTGTGCAGTTTAATCGCGGCAATGATTACTTTATAAGAGTTATATCACTTAAATTTGTTTTAGCTAACTGCTTAAATTCAATTAAACAAACGTACAAATATGAAAACAATCCTGATAACAACTGATTTTTCTGAAGCTTCTGTGAATGCATCCTTTTACGGTACTTTATTAGCAAAAGATATGGGCGCTAATATTATGTTGCTGCATGTGAATATGCCCCAAGAAAGTTTTAACCAGTCATCCGTAATCGTGGAAGCAGTAAGTGAAATGACATCAGCCGAAACAAGATTGGATGCGATGCGGGCCAGAATGCATAGTCATGGTGGTGGCGAAGTGGTAATTGATACAGAATTAAGAACCGGGGAATTTTTCACAGAAATGTACCATCTCTGTGAAGAATTAAATCCATATATGGTGATTATGGGTAGCCAGGGTTCCTCAGACACTGAGAGGTTCTTATATGGAAGTAATAGTGTCCATGCCATGAGAAACCTCCCTTTCCCTCTTTTAACGATACCTACAGGCTGCATATATACTCCAATCAAAAAGATAGCACTTGCCAGTAATTTTGAAAACACCATTGCAATTCCAATGGATATGATCAAAAAGTTCCGCACCGATTTCAACGCATCCCTGGATGTAGTTCATGTTGGAAAAAACAAGGGTGTAAATCCTGAGGTCGTTTTTAAGTCAACCGTCATGCAACAACAACTTAAAGCTTCAAATGCAAAATACCATTTCATCAGCCGGGAAGATACTGAAGCAGGCATCCTGGAATTTGCAGATGAAAACCAGGTTAATATTCTGATAGTTGTTCCAAAACAATATGGCTTTTTTGACCAATTATTTCATAAAAGTATGTCCAAACAGTTACTACTGAATAGTAGGATACCTGTGATGGTTTTACAGGAAATAGCTTAAGTAATTATTTATACAAATTCATGTAGTCATTCATTATCAATTATTTATTAAAAAAGAAATTCAAATCGTTGGATAAATTAAATAATTTATCTTTAAAAAAAAGCGATTATTATACTGACGGATGAATAAACCTTGTTGCTCCCGGGAAATGTTTCATGATTTAACAATATTCTTATCCCGGTCTCAAAAATTTGGGGTAAATTAGCTACAAGTAAGCGAAAGCATGTCTTCTCTATTTAAAATTTATTTCTGTGACTACTTAAAGAATTATTAAAGCCAAAGCGGCATGCCTTTTTCTTGTTAGTAATTATCTTATTTACTTTTAAAATCGCGTGTCATGATTAATACCCCCCATTTTTCCAGCAGCGGTCGTTCTACCTATCCAGGAGAATTCACCCCCAATCCATTCATTTTTGAAAAAATAAATGAACAAAGTTCTTTTAACATCAAGAACGCTATTTTTTCCAATATCAACATTTCAGAAGATGAAGCCTATTACCAGATAGAACTGGACACACCTGGTCTTCGTCGCGAGGATTTTCTTGTACGGATTAACGAGAGAGGAAATCTTTTAGTTTCAGGCATCCATAAAGAAGATTCGGGGTTTCTGAATGAAGAATACAAAAATCCGACAAATAATTATTCCGGATTTTCCAGAGAACTTTCCTTACCGAATAATGTGGACACAGATTTTGTAAGAGCACAATGCAGATCAGGTGTACTGTCTATATGGTTCCTGAAAACGAAAGGTGCCTATCCGAAAAGATCATCAATCGTGGTGGTTTATTAGTTTGGAGTCTACAGCTTGGATTCTTCGATCAGGTACCTGTCCTGTATTTGAAGGAAACAATTTTGGAATAAAAAGAATTTTACAAATAAGCTATAATAAAAAAGGAGATACGTCGTGTATTCTCTTTTTTTTTTGCACCATCGCCTATAGACATAAAACCCATAATACAAATGAATTAGGCCAAAAAATAGAAGTATCCCGGCATCGATATTTTTCATCCTATTGCGTCAATGAAATGAAGCCCATTATTCGGAAGGTATAAAACCCCGGATAAAATTTGGTTTCAGGAATCTCCTAATGAGGTGAATGAAAAAAATGAGGTACTTAATGCAAACTACCTAGATTTCAGCCGAGATCGTATTTGTGCAAGCCGAAAACCAAATAGGCATACTTTCCCAATAAATTTTTAGTCCCTGTTCTCAAGCACTCTTGAAGATATTTATGCCTTATTGAAGAAATAAAAGCTGTATTGACGCAATTACATAAACTATAATACGTCCCGCGCAAAAGTGGCCTAATGTATTGATAATGAGTAAAACAATATTTTTTCCAAAATATCTATGTATGTTCGTACATTCGTCAATATAAACGTTGAACCAACATCGCCTGTCTGGCGATGAGTTTGGGAACTTTCCTACCTTGTAGTTTATTTTTTTAACTAATAAACTATTCAGTCATGGAAAAAAAAATCATTAAGTCCGCAAGCCATTGCGGCATTGGAAAAAACGAATCAGTATTTATCCATCGGTCATTACAGCCCTCTTACTATTCGTAATTATTTAGCAGAACTTCGTTTTATTTTTGTGTATTTTCCTGAAGCAGACCCGGTCGACCTTACAGAAGATATGCTCATGGATTATTTGCTCTACCTGAGCAAAACCCTTGGTTGTAGCCGTGTAAAATGTAAGATGGCTGCGCAAAGTATTTCATTTTTTATGCGCCATGTAGCTAAGCGCCCTTATGTAATTCCAACCGTTATTTATCCAAGGCCTTCTACAAAACTTCCTTCAGTTATGTCACCTGAAGAAATTATGAAGTTGATTGACAGTGTTCAAAATATCAAGCACAGGACTATTTTGGTGCTGCTCTATAGTCGCGGAATGCGGGTAAGTGAAATAGCCAATTGTAAAATAGCGGATATCGACTCAAAGAACATGCGCATCAAAGTGGTCCAGGGAAAAGGAGCTAAAGACCGGTATACCATCATGTCGCAACAGGTATTGATGGAATTAAGAGCCTACTATCTTATTTATAAGCCTAAAGATTATCTCTTCAATGGTTATAGGCCAGGAAGTAAATACAGTGTGCGTTCTATTTAACATCTAATGCAGAAAACATTAATAAAGGTTGGCCTGGAAAGCAAAAACTATACAATCCATACCATACGTCATAGTTTTGCTACCCACCTTTTGGATAACGGTACTGACCTATATACCATCAAAGAATTACTGGGCCACACCAACATTCAAACGACTATGCAATATATGCACCTCACTGCCAGGCGTGTGAATGAGATCGTAAATCCTTATGATGCCTTGCCGGGAGCAAAAGATTATACCATTCCTAAAAAAATAAAATGATGAGCTATGATATCTTATACAGCTCCCAGAGCAACCATTCAACAGTTGTTACAAAAACATGCGCCTCCGGACAATAAAAATCTGCATGTACAAAAGGTTTTACAAAGAATAAAGACCTGCCGCACTTCAGCTCTTGGTTATCATGTGTATCAATGTAGTGATGAAAAATGCGCGTACATAAAATACCAGTATCATCCCTCTTTCATCGGGACTGCAGAGATCGTCATTGTC
>JBBSUB010000243.1:0-6499 GCA_038235345.1 Chitinophagales bacterium | reverse complement strand
TCAAAAAAATCATGGTTTGGCAATCTTTATTTGTACCGTACGGAGTTACAGAGTTTTTAGATAACGGCGGTGGTGCTGATGTGGATCCTTTAAAATCGATCGGAGCTACAGTTGCCGGATTTAACCCGGATAGCCAGCGTTATTTTGATATTCATCACAATAAAAATGATGTGTTTGAAAATGTGAGCGAACGGGAATTGAAATTAGGCGCAGCAAATATGGCGGCGTTGATTTATTTGGTGAGTAAATATGGCTTATAATTTGGTTAGAATTTTTAACCAAAATACAATCTGAATGCTAATGAGTATTTATCATTAAAGGAAATAATAATTCATGAGCCATCTTTTTACGAGTGATAGTATAATCAGCTTTTTTGTCCTGGTAATTCTGGAGATTATCCTGGGAGTAGATAATGTGATTTTTGTCAGCATAATTATTAACCGTTTACCCAAAAAACTCCATAAGAAAGCCCGTTATTTCTGGGTCGTTTCCGGAATGATTGTGCGGAGTGGTTTATTACTTGGCTTGAGTTGGTTATTGGCTCAAAAGGGTAAAGCTGTCTTTACTATTTTGGATAAACCTTTTGACCTGGCAAGCCTCGTGATGCTTGGTGGCGGATTATTCCTGATCTATAAATCAGTACATGAGATCCATCAAAAACTGGAAGGCGAAGATGTGAATGCTCAAACAAAGAATAAAAAACAATTTACCTTTTCACAGGCTATTGTGCAGATTGTTTTAGTAGATATGGTGTTTTCATTTGATAGTGTCATCACTGCCGGAGGTACGGCTAAGCATGTGGAGATCATGATCGCTGCCGTCATCATCGCTATGATCATTATGTTTTCTTTCAGCGCTATGATCGCTGATTTTATTCATAGACATCCCACTTTTAAAATGTTGGCGCTTTCCTTTTTAGTGATGATAGGCTTAAGCCTGGTGATAGAAGGGTGGGCAGCAGAAAAAGCAGAAGGACTTCATCTTAAAAATTATATTTATTTCGGAATGGCATTCTCATTTATTGTTGAGGTGCTCAATATGGTGATGCTGAAAAGGCAAAATAGAAGAGTGGTCCAATTCGATGAACCACAATATCCAAAGGAAGAATTGGATGAAGCGGATACTTCTATATAACTTAAAAATTTAAACACGAATTTTAGGCTCGAATTATACTAATTTTTCAATTTGACTACTTAGTTATTTTCCACAAAACATTGAAGTGAGGCTTGTTGGAATACTAAAAAATAGAATGGTTTTTAAAACCTGTTCAGAATAAATTACCTAAAGCGAGTTACATATTTTCTTTACAACTGATGGTCCTTCATAGATGAAACTTGTCCAGATCTGAACAAGACTTGCACCATTTTCCATTCTGTCTTTTGCGTCTTGCGGAGTAAAAATTCCTCCGCTGCTGATGATGGGAATTTCGCCTTTTGTTTTGGAATGGATGAAAGCACAAATGGTTTTAGAAACCGTATTTAAAGGAAGACCACTTACCCCACCTGAACCTATACTTTCAATAAGTTCTTTTGACGAAGTCAGCTCTGCACGGTTAATGGTGGTATTTGTAGCAACCAAACCATCTAATTTTATTTCCAACGCCAGGTCTATGATATCTTCCAATTCCTCGATAGAAAGATCAGGGGATATTTTTAATAGCAAAGGCCTTTGAATCTTCTTCTGACTATTCAATTCTTGCAGATGCGTGAGTATTTTTCTCAGCGAATCTTTTTGTTGTAAATCTCTTAATCCCGGTGTGTTTGGAGAACTTACATTCACTACAAAATAATCAACCACATCATGCAATTCATTAAAACAGATCTCATAATCCTTCCAGGCATCTTCATTTGGAGTTACTTTGTTTTTACCAATGTTTCCTCCTATAATAAATCTTCCTTCCGTGCCGGATTGGGGTGAATTTTTTCTTTTTGAATTGTACCTGATCAGGCGTTCTTTAATCACCTTCACACCATCATTATTGAAACCCATACGGTTTATGATGGCCTTATCTTTTGGTAATCGGAATAAGCGAGGTTTGTCATTTCCTGCCTGCGGAACGGGTGTTACGGTTCCTATTTCCACAAAACCAAAACCCAATGATTCCAGTTCTGTGAGGTAGAGTGCATTTTTATCAAAACCGGCAGCAAGCCCAACAGGATTTTTAAAGGTCAAATTAAAAGCTTTTACCGGCTGATGTATTGACGATGAAAAACTTTTTGTTATGATTGCCTTTCCAAAAGGGATTTTTGAGACAAAGGAAAGTGCATTCATTGAAAAATAATGAACTTTTTCAGCATCAAAATTGAATAAAAATTTACGAAGTAATTGGTACATTTCGCCGGCGAAGATAAATAATTGCCGGTGTTTTAATATTTGTATTTATTTTTCCATCGTTCTTTTAAAAATTTTCTGATCTCCTCTTCGCGGGCGTTTTTCCCCGGATTATAAATCGTTGTATTTTTTATTTCCTCCGGCAAGAACTCCATGTCCGCAAAATTATTCTCATAACTATGCGCGTATTTATAATCCTTACCGTAATTGAGATTTTTCATCAATTTAGTAGGTGCATTACGGATAGGTAAAGGCACAGGTAGATCGCCATGTTGTCTGACAAGGCTTTGCGCAATATTAATCGCCTCATAGCTGGCATTACTTTTAGCTGATGAAGCAAGATAAGTAACACATTGAGATAGGATAATCCTGGATTCCGGATAGCCAATTATATTCACAGCCTGGAAAGTATTTGTCGCTAATACGAGAGCTGTTGGATTCGCATTTCCGATATCTTCACTGGCAAATATGACCATTCTCCTTGCAATAAATTTTACATCTTCACCACCTTCTATCATACGTGCCAGCCAATAGACTGCGCCGTTGGGATCGCTTCCCCGCATGGATTTTATAAAGGCAGAAATGATGTCGTAATGTTGTTCACCTTTCTTATCGTACAAGGCCGTTTTTTGTTGCGCGGCATTCATCACCATTTCGTCGGTGATAATTACTTTACCCTCTGGTAAGTGGCTTTGTTGATTAACGACTAATTCCAGTAAATTTAGTATCCTGCGTGCATCTCCACCGGATAAGTTTCTCAAAGCCTCCGTTTCTTTTAAGTCAATCTCTTTTTTTGATAGTATGGAATCTGTTTCTATCGCATGTTGAAGTAAACGATCAAGCGAGTCTTTATCCAGCGGCTTTAAAATATACACCTGACAACGGCTTAACAATGCACTATTTACTTCAAAAGATGGATTTTCTGTGGTGGCCCCGATCAGCGTGACCGTTCCTTTTTCTACAGCCCCTAAAAGTGCATCCTGCTGTCCTTTATTAAACCTGTGTATCTCATCTATAAATAGGATGGCATTTTGTTCATATTTAGCCTTTTCGATCACTTCCCTCACATCTTTTACACCGGAAGATATAGCACTTAATGTGTAGAAAGGAACTGCCAGGGAGTTTGCAATAATCGTGGCGATGGTTGTTTTACCCACCCCCGGTGGTCCCCATAATATCATGGAGGGAATCTTATGATTTTCTATAGCGATACGTAAAATACTTCCCTTACCTGTAAGATGATTTTGACCAATAAGTTCATCCAGGGTTTTTGGCCGAAGTCTTTCTGCTAATGGGGACATTTTTATTTATTTAGAATCACAAAGAAAAAATAAGAGTATTTTTTAAACACGAATTTTAGGCACGAATTACACGAATTTCCAAAGATAGACTGCAATCTGTCTCTACCTAAAACCTACAACCTACCACCTAAAACCTGACACCTGAAACCTGACACCTGAAAGCTATTATAACACGAATTTCAAAAACATAGATGCAACTTCAAAAATTTATTCAGGATTCAAATAAGGAATAATCTCTTCAAGCTTTACAGCACCATTCTTATCTTCAATCTCTATGACCACGGTGTATCCATTTGAACCGCCGGATTTCAATAACGCATTGACCAGTTGCTGCTGATCACTCTCTATTCTTCTGCCATCCCATATTTCCTTTGTGGTCAGGCAACCCATCGTAGGTGTTAATGGGTAATAAGGTTTTGTAGCATATAATTCCGGATCTACAGTAGTGCCATGTACAATGATTTCATTTCGTCCTATCATGCCTGCATAAAACGAACCAAAAAGCGGTTGGTAGTATTGTAATTTCGGGGGTAATAATTCCCTGTAATTTTCTATCGTCCATACAGAATCGATTATGGAGCTATCATTGAAGAATTTTTTTAGACTCAATTCAAAAGGCATCCCCATTTGTACATTCGCTGTAGGGCCGATGAAATTACTCATGGAAACACCAAATCCATATAAACTGTAAATGCCCTGGGGCGTATTGCCATTTCTAAGGTAAAAAGGAAGATTGGTAATACTCCGGGCTAATTGAGGAAAACTTATAATATTCCCTAAACTATCGGCAACAAAATTGCCTGCCGCATTCCTGAATATGGTCAGGCCCGGGTAATCACGGTTTGGTCTTTGAAAACTGTACATGACTGGTTTTCCTGCCAGGAAACTTTTCTTTAAAATTTCCTTTAAAACTTCTCCCGTTTTAATAATGTGTTTTTTATCATGGGCTTTTAATCGCTCATGGAGCATAAATAATGTTGGATTAATAAAGACATCTTCATTAAAATTCTGCGCCATTAATTTGGGTATTTCATGGAGCAGGTTGTGATCTTTTTCCGACAACATTAAATATTCCGCACCCATGGCAAAAATCCTTGGATTGTTTGTTTGTTCCATTATCCGGAAAACAGGTTGATTGAATTTTTCAGGATAGAGTGTGTATACAACTTCCAATAAGGCTCTTTTGAAATCGGTACTTCTTTTAGAAGCGCTATCAAAGGCATCCTTAATTTTTAATGTTGTAAAAGGCGTGGAAAAAAGATAAACTTCCATGGCATTAAAAGCATCCTGCCAGTTTTCTTCGGTATCCTCTGTTAGAGGGTATGTCAGATTTTTTGTAATTACATTTTTAATGATCAGTTCATTCATCTTTATCCTCTCGGCCCTTTTCGTATATGGCGTATACAAGGGCGCATCATATTGTGCAAAGGTTTGAACACAAATAACGATTAGTAAAAAGAAAAGGAGAAAACTGGTTTTTTTCAAAATGAGCGTGTGTGAGATTTTGGTATTTTATTATCACGCTGAAATTAAGAAAACAAAACGATTTCTATTTGAAGAAAAAAGGGATGGTTTGTTAATATTTTAAAATAAGGAGTCATTCATTTTTTAAGAAGGTTGATAGAATCGGTTGTGTCTGTCAGGCAGCAAATGGTTTTTTATTTCACCAGGAATTTCTGCGAATGTACATTTATATTGTACGCATTGAATAACTTAAAAATATACATTCCGCCAGGAAGGGTTTCAATATTTATGGAAAATTGTTCTTTAAAACTTTTACCATTCAGGATCGTTTTCCCGTTCACATCATAAATAGAGTAGCGGAGCGGGCTACTTATTTCCGGACTGCTTTTTATATATAAAACATTTTGTGCTGGATTCGGATAAAGTTCTATTCGGGTATTTCGTATAACTTCCTTCGAAGGATTTTCATTTACTGCCATGACAGAGCCTTTATAGGTATATTCCAATATTTTACCCTTATAAGCAGTCATTTGTGAAGACATATCAGCAGATGCGTAAATTCTTAATCCATCCGTAGAAATACAAATATCCCGGTATCGTATTTTGCCGAACATATCCATAGCTGCTATGCTGGTCATTTCAACTGCATTTTTACCGGTTGGATCTAGTTTTATTCTTTGAATTAAACCTGCTTTTAAAGAAGGCACCAATAAGGATCTGCTCCATGTAGGAATAACCGGTTTATCATAAACATCAATACTGGAGCACGCCACTGTAGGCCAGATGGAATTACTTTTTCCAATCAATCTCGCAGGATCAGGTTCAGTATATAACGTATAAATAGGTGCCTTTAAATTATAAGTAATTGAATCATTCTGCTCGCTTATAACAGGCATTCCCGCCAGCGTGAGGCCATTGTAATTTCCGTCGCAATATCCGGAAGCTAAGGGCCATCCAAAATTTCCTGCTTTTTCAATAATATTTATTTCATCGTCACTCAGGTCCTGCTGTTCACTGCTATATAAAATACCATTACTTCCAAAAGCAAGTCCCTGTGCGTTTCTGTGTCCCCAGGTCCAAACGGCTGTTCTATTTAAATTTGCATCCAGGTAAGGATTATCATTTGGAATCCAGCTGCTTACCGAACCCGGGTTTCCAATGGCGTCCAGGTTTAATCGAAGAATTTTTCCTTCCAGGCTATCTCTTTCCTGGGCTTTATTGACTCTTTTTGCATTCTTAAATTGCCCGGTTCCCATATCTCCGATTGAATAAAAAAGGTATGAGGTCCCTCCGACATCCCCAATAACCAATCTCCCTGAATTATGATCGGAACTTCCTCCCAGGTTTTGAATAATGATCTGTTCGTTTTCAAGCTTTTTGGTAAGGCGGTTATAATTATATCG
>JBBSUB010000242.1:0-6510 GCA_038235345.1 Chitinophagales bacterium | reverse complement strand
TTTAGGCACTAATTACACGAATTTTTCAAACTACGAACTCCATCCACTGTTTAATAAATAGTTATTTTTCTCAAAACACAGGCGGCGGCTTGCCGGGATTCTACATACTATTAATCCCAATAGAATTTGCAACAGTAGTCAGCAAATCTTTTTTTGTTAATGGTTTTTTTAAATACTCATCGGCACAAACTTCTTTTACATCTAATTCCAGATCAGGGGTAGCAGAGACTATGATAACGGGAATATGCTGGGATTTTTTATTTCCTTTTAATCCCCTGCAAATTTCCAGACCATCCATATCCGGTAATCTTTGATCAAGTATAAACAGATCAGGAATTTCGACGGCGTTTTCAAATAAATCTTTTCCGCTTTCGAACATTTTTACCTCATAGCCGGCATTATTCAGAATTATTCTGAAAATTTCCCGCACGCTGGCATCATCATCTACTAAATATATTGTCGTTTTCATATCGTACTTTTCAGGTTAGCCAAAACAAGAAATCAATGTAAATCAACCTTCCTGCAATGTATTTATCCACTCAAATCATGCCATGAATATACATGCAACATAACCATGGATTACAAACGGATTAAAGGCTAATTTTCTACATATCCTGTAGAAACATATACGCTGGAAATATTAAACAGGGATTTTTTAGGAACAAAAAATATATTCATTCACCAGGGGTATTAAATGAGGTGATTTTCCATTTGGAGATTTATTCATTTCACGGATTATCAATTTTGTTGGACTATCCATGGTAAAAGGTTTTGTCTATTGAGGTTTTACCTGCTCAATTGCTTGCATGATCCTATCTAACATAAGGTCCAGGCTTTCGTCTTCTGAAAATGTAATGGGCGCTTTAAAGTTTACAGTCAGCCGGGTATTTTTTTTCTTGAGGTTCAGCCCTTTTTTATCAAAAGCAGTTGAGAAACCGTCTATGCAAACCGGGACAACAATTGGTTTGTATTGTTTGATTATAAAGGCAGTTCCTTTGCGGCCGGGGGCAAAAGGTTTGGTGGTGCCCTGTGGAAAGGTAAGTACCCAATTATTTTCCAGCGCAGTGCCAATTTTCCGTGTATCTGCCACATCCAGGCCTTTTCTTTTTTCCCCCGATTCAGGTACCCACGAACGTTGAACGGTAATAGCACCACCCCATGTAAATAATTTACTTAGCCAACTGCTTTTCATGGTTGTGCCTGCGGCCACATAATACACACGCGTAAAAGGATTGAGAAGATAATATGGTAAACCCAGCCTGTTATTTTTGCCCCATTTCACTGCACTGAAAATGTGAAAGAAGGCGATTACATCGGCAAAATAGGTTTGATGGTTACTGACAAAGAGAACATTTCTTTTAGGAAGATTCTGTATGTTTTCCGTACCGGTGATCTTAATTTTATTGAAGATCGTTAAGCCCGGATAGCTGGTAATTCCAACCACAAGGTGAACCAGGGATTTTACTATATTGGTTTGTTTTAAACTTTGAATCCAATCTTTCATATCAGGCTATTATCAAACTTATTTTTTTGCAATGTAAGCACAAGCAAGCAATTGCTCTAACTTTTTTGTGCATGCGGTAACAGTTTCAGGTTCAATGTATCTTTTAAAAATAGGTTCTTCTTACTAAAAATTATTTTGCTATGATTTAAATATATTTCGCTCGCTCATTAAACTAATTCTGTTAAACATCACAGCATCATAATTTCACCCTCGGATCCACCACACTGTATAAAAGATCTGACAGGATATTTATCAGTACAAAAATGGTGGCTGCAAATAGAACAGAACCCATAACAACCGGGTAATCCAGTTTCTCCAAAGCATCCACCGTTACCTTACCAATTCCCTTCCAGCCAAAAATATATTCTACAAAAAATGCCCCGGCAAGCAATTCAGCAAACCATCCTGTAATAGCTGTTATTACCGGATTTAAAGCATTTCTTAAAGCATGGTTAAGTACAACTTTTCTTTTAGATAATCCTTTGGCATAAGCTGTCCGGATAAAATCCTGGTTGAGCACGTCCAGCATAGAACTCCTCGTTAATTGAGTAATGATAGCCATAGGCCTGATCCCTAAGGTAAATGCGGGAAGAATAAGATTTTGAAGAGTGAGATAGCGTTTTCCCGTGATCTGGTCTATATTAAACCAACTTCCTGTGAGTGGCAGTCCGGTGTAATCATGTAATAATAAACCAAAGACATAGGCGATAACTATGGCCATAAAAAAAGAAGGCGCGGAAATGCCGATCACACTGGCAAAAATAGAGGACGTATCCATCCAGGTATTTTGTTTTACTGCCGCCAGGATACCCAATCCGATGCCCACAATTATAGCAAAAATCATGGCTGCTGCGGCTAATAAAATAGTGCCGGGCAAGGCTTCCATCAAGACTTCTGTAACCTCTTTTTTGGTCTGATAACTCCTGCGCAGATAGGGAACTTTAATACCCACTTTTGTGTTTCCTCCAACAAAAAAACCTTGCAGACCTTTGTCTTTAATTTCCTCTTTTGTATGAATAGCAATGGGTGAAATATCATTCGCATACAAAACGAACTGTTTCCATTTTGGCTGATCCAGATAAAGTTCTTTCCGGATATTATCCATCGTTTGCTTATCCCCTGTTTGTCCAAGGATCATACGCGCCGGATCACCAAATGCCTGGAATACAAAAAATACCACCACTACGATCCCTGCTAAAACAAGGAAGCCGTAGGCCAGTTTTTTTATAAGGACTTTAAACATATTTCAGGTCATATTGCATGTTGGATCAATTCTTTTGTGGCGTAAATTAGTTTATGGCTTTCTTCATTTGCGCCCAGCCCCATTTGCTTTTCACCACCGGCCCATGCATGAGGTACAATTGGGGCTCAGTACGCGCGGCTGTTTTAAAGGCAGTAGCATCCATACTAAATACAGTTAAGCCAAAATTGTTTTTTACATTAAAATATTCATTGGTTGTTTTTGCCTGCGGCGAAATAATGTATATAGGCGTATTCGTGGTTTTTGCATGTTCATATAAAGAGGTGAAATTCCCCAACCACCTGTCCTGGTGCTTATTTGCATCTTTGATATAAAATAGATAATAGTCAGTATCCACGTTCAGAATAGCCTCCGTAGAATCGAAATCCGATAAAGACATGAGAGAATAATCCTTGATCGGCGGCTCGTTGTTCTTTCCTTTCTGGATGATTACATCATCCCTGCTCACAAATTCCCAACTGGAATCAGGCAATTCTTTAATGGAGAATTCTTTTTTATCTCCATCTTTTGAATAAATAAATACATAATCTTTTACATCTGGAATGGCATCAGCCGGCATTTTGCGCAGTTCAAGTATATTATTTCCTTTTTTGAAAGGAAGGCAATCCACCAAAGGAGTATACCGCAAAACCCACCACTGGAAAAATATCACGATCAGGGTGGAGAATAATAAAATGATAAAATTGAATGCGGTGGATAAAGGGGAAGTAATGTATTTCTGCCCGAAATAGAGAATGAAAATAAGGACGACTAAAACAAGATCTTTTATAAATGACTGCATGGACGTGAGTGGAATACAGTCACCAAAGCAGCCACAGGTAGCGATCTTGCCTGAAAGGGCAGCATATCCTGTGAGGAAAGTAAAGAATATAATTAAGATCAGTAGCAGCCAGATAAAGAACTTTTTTCTGTAACCCAGTAAAATACCAATTCCCACAATAATCTCCAGGGTGATGGTAATAACGGAAAATGCAAAAGCATAATCATACAGAAAATGCATAAAACCGGTCAGGAAGGGAGTCCGGGACCAAACATCAAAAAACTCCTGCATTTTATAGGATAAACCTAGCGGATCATTTGCCTTTACCAGGCCTGAAAAAATAAACAGCACACCGACAATTATCCTGGCTGCGTTAACGATTACCTTCATGTAAACTTGTTTTGGTTATAGTATGATATGTTTGTGATCAGTTCGATAATATTAAGGCAAATACGGCATAATTTAAAATATCATAAAAATTGGCATCAATACCTTCGCTTATTTCCGTTTTACCCTGGTTTGCAATAATTTGTTTGATGCGTAATATTTTGGCCAATATCAGATCCACAAAACTTTCCTGGCTCATTTTGCGCCACGCTTCCCCATAATCATGGTTTTTTGACTGCATTAGTTCTTTTGCCAACTTAATCTTTGCATCATATAACCGGGTCACTTCTTCCACAGGGAGATCTTCCACCTCATCATCATTAATATCGAGCTGGATCAACCCGATAACAGCATAATTTAAGATTCCTTTGAATTCACCAATAATATCATCCTCTATTTTCTGCACACCTAACTCCTGGATATTACGGATGCGTTTGGCCTTGATGTAAATCTGGTCGGCTATAGAGATGGTTCTATACACACGCCAGGAAGTTCCATAATCCTTCGTTTTCTTTAAAAATATATCCCTGCTTTGTTTTACAGCGGTATCGTATTGAATATCAGTATTAACTTGCGTCATAATTATCGCCAAATTTAAACCTAAATAAACAATGTTTACTTTGAATTGCAATGGAAAGTTTCTTTTAGCTGAAAAGCCGCTGGTGATGGGCATTCTAAACATCACGAATGATTCATTTTATGCGGGAAGCCGGTTAAATTCAACCGAAATGATTCTGGAAAAAGCAGCACAAATGATCCAAGACGGAGCGGATATCCTGGACATTGGAGCGCAAAGTACCCGACCCGGAAGTGAGCGGATTTCTGCGAAAGAAGAAATTGAAAAAGCTGTTCCTGTCATTCAATTGATCAAAGCAAAGTTTCCGGAGATGGTCCTGAGTATTGATACCTACCAGGCAGAAGTTGCGCGTGAATGTGTGGCTGCGGGAGCATCCATCGTCAATGATATCAGTGGTGGGGAAATGGATAAATACATGATCAAAACAGTGGCCGGTTTAAAAGTCCCATACATCTGCATGCACATGAAGGGGGTTCCTGAAACCATGCACCTGGATACAAACTATGATGATGTTTTGAAAGATCTGCTGGATTATTTTATCCGGAAAACGGATGAATGCATTAAAGCAGGAATTAAAGATATGATCATCGATCCTGGATTTGGTTTCGGAAAAAACATTGCTCAAAACTTCTTTCTTCTAAAGAATCTGCATGTGTTCAAAATACTGGAAAAACCAATATTATGTGGTCTTTCGCGTAAGTCAACCATTTACAAAACGTTGGGTATATCGTCAGAAGAAGCACTGAATGGCACCACTGTTTTAAATACCCTGGCAATCCGAAACGGCGCGGATATTTTGCGGGTCCATGATGTGAAAGAAGCGGTGGAGGTGGTGAGGTTGATGGAGAAGTATTCTTGCTAGTTTGGATTTTTTAGTTTGAGTTTTTAGTTGTTGAGCTCATGCAGGAATCTTTATTTCAATTAGTATGATTGCTTTTAGAGCAATTAACCACTGCGTGTTATAACCAGTTTGCAATTTGTCAACCCCTCTGCGTCGTCCATGCGAGAAAACACACCGATAAATATTGATTTAAAGATGATTTTTGGTTTTCGAAGCGTCATTGTAAGAAAACATCCGGAACCCTTTTTAATGAAAAAAAGAACTTCTACGTTTTCGAAGCAAACAACTATTGCGTGCTGAAACCCGTTTGCAATTCGTTACACCCATGGAATAGTAACAAAATACAGTCTGCTTCAGTTTTCAAAGTTTAGTAAAGAACAGTCACTGGGCGGGAGGCCAGCGCCAGAAACGCCCGTTGAAGTGATTACCTTCTCCGATTGGGCAGATTGCTTTGGTGCGCAAATACTGTTAAGTCCATTGATCTAAAATAAGCTATGCAATAACGGGGGAACCGAACTAAAAACTATAAACTTCTAAAAAACTCCCAATTTTAAACACGAATTTTAGGCACTAATTACACGAATTTTTCAAACTACGAACTCCATCCACTGTTTAATAAATAGTTATTTTTCTCAAAACACAGACGGCGGCTTGTCGGGATACTCCAAACTTCAAACTACTATATAACTTCTTAAGAACACTGCGTTCGCTGCGGTTCGTGTGAATCGTAATGCGCGTTCGCCGCGGCTCGTGTCTCACGAATCGTAATGCGCGTGATTGTATAGAAGGTTCTAATTTCTAAACAAGCCCTGATTTAAGTTCTAAAAATGAACACCTGCTAATTCATTGACAGAAATTCGTGAGCCACGAATTTAGGTAGCGGAGAACACACACCTATTCCCTGGCTGGAACCATCAGACCGGCTAGCGTGCAATGCTTTCTTTTTTCCTGAAGAATCGTATAGTCTTAGGTTCCCCTTCCGTGGTTCGTGTCTTAACCTTCACGAACCACCCGTGAATTTCTTAAGATCTACAAGATAATAGGATCATAATTCATGTTGCTTATCCTGAAATATTATGCATCATCTCCACATTGGTTCATGAGGATTGCTATGGAAAAAACAAATCTTTTTTAGGCTGCTTTTTTATAGTTGTCCACATACATTTTCTGGTTATTCACA
>JBBSUB010000241.1:0-6518 GCA_038235345.1 Chitinophagales bacterium | reverse complement strand
TAAAATCTCTTTGACATGCTCATCTCCTTCAATCGCCCACAAGCGATATTGCTCCGAAACAATCAGCAATTCATCCCGATAACCCAGGTTATTAAAATACTCCTCTTTTTCATCGGGTTTTGGCATCCCTGTAACAATTCTATCCACCAAAGAATTGCAAAAATAATTATGCTCTTCCAGCCATTCAATGAACTTATTATCCAGACCGTTTAAATGAGCCAGTTCCAAAATAATCGATTCCAGTTTTTTCCCGTTTTCAGGTACTAATTCTGTCGGCACAATGACAAAACCGGTATCTTTCGCACCATGAAAAGCCATAAAGCGGTTATGTAAAAAAGCTAACAATTTCCCGGGGAATGATTGTGGAGGGTATCGGCGAATATCCTCTTTTACCAATTGAATGCCCATCTCCGTTGTATTAGAAATGATTATTTTTATTTCCGGATTGTGCGCACATTCCAATATTTGTTCCCAATCATTTTGCGCATTTAACACCCGGCTAATAGAAGACGAAATAGTATCCGTTTCAATTTTTTCACCATTCATTATGCCGCGCTCACAAATGGTATATAATCCATCTTGTTTTTCAAATTCAGAATAATCGCCTTTTTTTGTTGATTTTACCACTACGATGCGTCCATTAAATAAACCCTGGCGGTTTGCCTTGTCAATAAAATAATCAGGAAGCCCGCGTAATAGCATTCCTGTTCCAAATTGAAGCACCTTTTCAGGTAACTCGAACATATCTTCATCCGGTACAATAATATGATCGGTCGAAATATTTTTTAAAGTATAGTGGGATAATTTCATTGGCAAAAGTTTGTCCTCTATTTGAAAACAGTTATGTCATTCATGTTTATACGTTGAATTTTTATTCCGTCGCAGCGCTATACTTTTTTGTACACAAATTAGAAGAAGAAAGCCGATATTTTTTTTTAAAACATAGGACGATTGATTATTTTAAATCACTGATCGCGCAAGCATCCATATCGCCGTAATCCAGGTTTTCGCCGGCCATGCCCCAGATAAATGTGTAATTGGAAGTTCCTGCGCCTGCATGGATGGACCATGGCGGAGAAATAACCGCCTGATCATTTTGCATCCAGATATGGCGGGATTCCTGCGGCTCACCCATAAAATGAGACACAGATTGTCCTTGTGGAACTTCAAAATAAAAGTAGACTTCCATCCTTCGGTCATGTGTATGTGCGGGCATCGTGTTCCAAACGCTTCCGGGTTTTAATTCCGTCATACCCATTTGAAGTTGACAGGTTTCCACCACAGAGGACACAAGCAATTTATTAATGGTCCGGTGATTGGAATTTTCCAAGGAACCAAGAGTCACTATTTCAGCTTCCGCTTTCGTCACTTTTTTTGTTGGATATTTATGATGTGCCGGGGCGGAGTTAATATAAAATTTTGCCGGATTAGCCGGATCAACAGAACTAAAGTGTACATTTTCTGTTCCGCGGCCAATGTATAATGCTTCTTTGTAATCAAGCTCAAAACTTTCTCCTCCGGCCTCAACGGTACCTTTCCCTCCTACGTTGATTATGCCCATTTCTCTTCGCTCAAGAAAATAGTTTGCTTTCAAATTATCCGGATTCGATAATGCAATTTTATCCGAAACAGGCATGGCACCTCCTGCTATGTAGCGATCAAAATGACTCAGCGTCAGATGCAGTTTTCCCTGTTCAAAAACCGTTTCAATTAAGAATTTTTTCCGTAACGTTTGAGTGTCCATATGTTTTACTTCATCCGGACTGACTGCATACCTGCTATCCAATTGCTCTTTCATCGCTAATTTTTTTATTTTAAATATTATTTGTTTCAAATGAGGATCTAGTTTAAATACCAATCCTTGTATCTCTTCAATGCCTCCAGGAAATAATAGTCCGCATAAATAAGCGGCACATCTATTTCAGAATTTAACACCAACGCGCCTGTGCTGTGCCTCAATAAAAATCCGCCGTTCTCTCCCGCCTTCGCTCTGTAGTTATCAGAAGAAAGGGATCGCAGCATTTTTTCCGCATCTGTTATATACCCTTCTTTTTCTTTACCATTGGTATACTGTGCCAGTTCAAGCAAGGCTGAGGCTGTGATAGCCGCTGCAGACGCATCTTTCACAGCAAAAGGAATCTGTGGAGCATCAAAATCCCAAAAAGGAATTTTATCTTCCGGTAAATTCGGGTGATTCAAAATAAATTTCGCAATGTTCCGGCTGAAATCAAGGTATTTTTTATATTTTGTAAAACGATACATCATCGTGTATCCATACAAACCCCAGGCCTGGCCTCTTGACCAGGCAGAACAATCCGCGGCACCCTGCCAGGTTGCTTTGCGGATAACACCACCTGTTGCCAAATCATAATCCACAACGTGCCATGAACTGTAGTCAGGACGGTAATGGTTTTTCATGGTTGTGTTGGAATGGGTAATGGATATTTCTTTGAATTTCTTATCCCCTCCCTGATCTGTCACCCAGTTCATCATTTCCAGATTCATCATGTTATCAATGATCACAGGACACCTGAAGTACTTATTGGCATTCCAGCTTTGAATCGCTTTAATGGAAGGTTTATAACGGGTTGTAAGTGATTGAGCAGCGTTAAAAATTGCCGCTTTATATTCTTCTTTTTTTGTAAGGCGATAAGCATTCCCAAAACTGCAATACATCATAAATCCAAGATCATGATTACCGGTATAATACTGGTTCGGTTTTATAACCTCTAAAGATCTTTCAGCCTCTTTTTTGATCACATTATTTCCCGTTTGTTCATAGATGTACCAAAGAGTGCCGGGATAAAAACCGGAACACCACCATTGAATTTCATGATGAACCAATTTATTCGTTTTTTCATTATACGACTGGGGCATTCTTCCTTCAGGAACCAACGTCATCATATAACGGTACTGTGTATCTGCCAAATGAAAATTCTCTTTAATCAAATTGCGCATCTCTTCTTTTCCGGAGGTCATTTGGGCTTGGGAAAATGAGCCGGTAAAAATCAAAAAAAGAATCATGCAAAATTTAGTCATGCTTTTGAATTATTTAATTTAAAATTATAATATTCGGGGAAAAAAATCATTTCTTTATCTTCCCATCCAGCCACCATCCACCGTCAGAATTTCTCCATGCACATAATCAGATGCCGCAGAACTCAGGAAAATTGCCGGCCCCTTAAAATCTTCAGGCTGACCCCATCTTCCCGCAGGAATTCTTTCCAATATCGATTTATTTCTTTGCTCATCCCCTCTTAATGCTTCTGTATTTTTAGTTGAAATATAGCCGGGTGCAATTCCATTCACATTGACTCCTTTAGAAGCCCACTCATTTGCCAGAGCTTTTACCAGGCCGGCGACAGCACTCTTACTGGCAGTATAGCCGGGAACATTAATGCCGCCCTGGAAAGAAAGCAGCGAACAGGTGAAAATGATTTTCCCGCTTTTCCTTTCCAACATTCTTTTTCCAAACTCACGGGCAAGGATAAACGGAGCATTCAGATTAATGGACAAGACCTGGTCCCAATATTCATCGGAATGTTCCGCCGCAGGATTACGTAAAATAGTACCGGCATTATTAATCAGAATATCGATCACAGGATGTGCTTCATTGATCTCTTGTATGGATTTGTATAATGCTTCCCTGTTACCCAGATCAATCGCATAGGGTGTGAATTGTTTGCCTGCATTTTTAACCGCGTTCTCTGCGTCACTTCCCGGTCGAAGAGTTCCGGATACTCCAATGATATTCGCTCCTGCTTCTGCCAAGGCGATGGCCATGGATTCACCGATACCCCGGGAACAACCAGTTACTAATGCTGTTTTCCCTGAAAGATCGAAGAGCTCATTTAATTTCATCATATTTTTTGCATTATTTTATAAGAACTTCAACTACAAGTTTACCGATAAACTTCTGGTAATGGAGGAAAATGCCTAACTATTTCTACGCAATCGTTCCCGATAATGATTGCGCTTTTCATAATAACAGAAACAAGAGAGCAATTACTTCTGGTATAGAATTTTTGCCTCGCTTATAAACGATTTATTTTTCATTCTAAAATAATGGCCTAAAGAGAAAATTCCTACAGCATTCCATTGATCATTTCACTCCTGGTTAAATAATAAATCTCCCGCCATTTCTCCAAAATAGTACAGGTGATGCTTATCAGGATCATTGAAATAAAAATCGGCAAATAGCAAGAGAATTGGAAGAGGAAATCTATAAACCATTCAATTTTTGAAAAGGATAAAGTTAGCCTCTCATAAAAACTTCAACGTTAGTTATGTATAGATTTGTGAAAATTAAAAAAGCCCGACACCTCTCACTCCTATTGAAGATAAAGAGATGCCGGGCTGAAAGAATATTGATGGATTATTGAAATACGGAAAGAATATTTTTTAATTCCAAAACCCTTTTATGTGATTTAAAAATTTGGTTTGTTTACATCCCACCATACCCTGGTACCACCATTATCCGGTCCATTTAATAGCTGCAATCCTTTTTGAACTTCTAACAGATTTGTACCATTATATTCTGCAGCCGGGTAGGCTAACCTGCGCACCTGTATATCTGTGCTAATTGTTCCATTACTGTTATTTTTTACAACAGGAAACAACTTAGGATACCCCGTGCGCCTAAATTCTGTCCAGGCTTCCTGGCCTTCCGGAAACATGGCGATCCACTTCTGGGTAATAATACGTTCAAGGTTTACTTCATTGGAAGAAGCTGCATTCCATTTGATCGTAATAGAGGACACAGCAGGTGTATTATCAGCCGGATTTTTCGGGTTTGCATAATTCGCGGGTTTACTGGTAGCATCGGAGATATAGGAAGCGGATGAAACACCCCATTGTGTGAAGGAAGTATTTATTCCTTTTTCATAATTTGTTTGCGCATCACCTGAATTAGCCCAACCTCTTAATGCAGCTTCCGCCTTCAAAAACCAAATTTCCGCAGCAGTCATCATAATCATTGGAGCAGTTGCTATAAACGAGGTGGTGGTATTTAAAGAAGAAAATCCGTTATATCCTGGTTTGGCTGGTAATGTGCTGCCAATGCGTATTCCAACATATTGACCTCCGAGAGCCGGATCTGTTGCCGGCGAAAAATATTTAGGAAGACGAGGGTCATTATAACCGACCAAAATTGATTGTGAAGAAGCACCCATACGAATATCATTGTAGTTAACCGATATGCCGTAAAGTGGATTTTGGTAGCTGCCTATACCCGAAATCTGGGCAAGATCCGATGAAATAGAAAGTAATCCTCCCGGGTCAGCGAGTGCTTTTTCACCCTGTAATTTTGCTGTTGCCGGATCTGCTTTTACAATATGCATAGCAAGCCTTAGTCTCAGAGAATTTGCGAGCTTTATCCATTGGGTATAATTACCTGCATAAATCAGATCAAATTTTTGGAAAGGTTTTTTACCGGGATTAGCAATTCCAAAATCTTTTAAACTCGATACTGCTGTATCCAGTTCTGCAAAAAACTGGTTGTAAACTGATTTTTGATCATCATACGGTGAGCTAACTACTGTTTTACCTACCTGGCTATAAGGAATCGGGCCAAATATATCTGTTACCCGGTGCATATCTTCCACTTTCAAAATAAGTGCAATGGCCCAAAAATCGGGCTGTGAGGTCTTAAGATCCAGTTTGGATAAATTATTAATTCCTCCCATGACAGTCCCATAGGCATAGTTAAAAATATTTGTGTTCCAGCGATCTGTAAAAAAGTAATTTAAGTTATTTACATCCGGATTAAAAGGATTGTTGGACATCAAATAACCAGAATAGCAATCCGCATTCAAATTTTGAGCTACCTGGTATGGTGCTCTGCCTACACCATTTGTGAACAGTATTCCAGCCTGGATATTTGGAAAAAATGCGCCAATATTACCATCCGGGATAAGGTCAGCTCCGGTAATTCCGTTCGGGTTTGTATTATAAGATTCAAATTTTTTTGTGCACCCAAAAAATAGCGTCATCATGATGAAAAGCGTACAACCCATAAATAATGAATGTAGAGGGCGCTTTGATAATTTATTATAGTAATTCATTTTGTTTAGATTTAATATTTTAAAAAGCTACGTTTAAGCTTAAACCATAATTTCGAACTGCCGGTTGATTGAAATTTTCCAGGCCAGACAAACCATTTCCGGATGATATGGTTTGCATAGGGTCAGATGGTGCCTTTTTATAGAAATATAAAAGGTTTCTTCCTGTTACGGCAAGATTAATACTTTTTGCGAAACTATTATTGATGGCAAAATTGTACCCAAATGATGCTTCACCGAGACGCACGACTGTAGCGCTGTAAATATATTCGCCCACTGTTTGACTTGCGACGGAATACCACTTTTGCGGATCGATGGTCGTAACCGGATTTCCGGCAGGATCTACTCCGTTTATTTTAACACCACCTGCATCACGGGCTTCGCCACTGATTTTAGAAACACCGTATTTATCCAGGTTAGCTTGGGTCAATGAATAAATCTCCCCACCAAACCGGCCAT
>JBBSUB010000240.1:0-6530 GCA_038235345.1 Chitinophagales bacterium | reverse complement strand
GATTACGTCAATAACGGACACATACCATTTCTCTTTCTTTTCATCCCATAGGGTCCTGATTGATTTCTCTTCAAAAACTTTTATGGATGTTCGTTTTTCCATTGTGAATTTATTTAAGACGGTATTTTGATTTCAATTTCTTCCAAAATACATTATTAAAATTATTCTTATTGAGCTATTATATAGTCTGTCATACCAACCCTCATTAAATAGTCAAATGTTGAATCAAAATATTTACAGTGATGTGTAATAGCTAGCTCAAATATCATCTGCATATTACCCGGGATAACAAAATATAAAAAACTGAAGAATCGTAAAAAGTTCAAAAGAAGAAGCGTCGATGATGAACAAATTATTACATCAAAAGGCAATTCAATCTATCTTTCCACCTAATAAAACCCTCTTCCTCATTCGTAGAAATTTTATCATGATCGATAGCGTGGAACTTAAGATCAGTGTCAATGAGGCCAGATTTGTAATCCTGTTTATATTGTTCTCTTTTTAGTGATATCACATTATTAATGGCTTGTTCAATTCTTTTGTATTGACTATTAATATCCTCTTTAAATTTTTCGATAGACCATAAATAGGTAGCATTCGAATTCCGTAATTCCCAAATAAAATGATTGTGTGTATCGCCTTTTGCCAGGAAGAGAAAACCAAAAACCGGATGCAGGGTAAATTTAATTTTATGTTTTTCAGATTGCTTTTCTCCGGATAGATAATCCAGGTTCTTTTTGTTGCGGATATTTCCTTTTTCAAGAAGAATGGATAAAACATCATTTTCATCCTGCGAAAAAACATTGCCTTCGCTATCAGCCGTATCAATTTGTTTAAAAATTTCATTGGCAGAAAAGAGAGATTTGCCAGCCTGTGGTTTTAAAGATCTGAACAATGTGAGCGTTCTATCTTCTTTGATCCCGTCAATTAGTTCTTGTCCGATGGCTTCAATTTCCGGGGATGTTGCCTGAACTTCTGTTACACTTCCATCACATGTTTCTATTATTGCGTTGACAGTAAATTTGCTGCCTATCTTTTTTGCAAACCAGTTCTTAATGTCTTCAAATTCTTCAAGAAGATGCTCATTCAGAATTTGGAAAGATATTTCCTGGTTTATTTCCGGGATGTGTTTTGTGAAACCGACACAACCGGGAGAAAAATGTACCTCTTTAAAATGAACAGCAAAACGGCTTTCTATTGTTCTAAAAACGGGTTCAGAAAGAAACATCTTATTACCTGGAAATCTCCATTCGGTTCGTGGAACATAATCATGCTTCTGTTCAATAATGTGATCACCCAACTTTGCTTTTACATGCATAAATAAAAGCGGTTCCAGTTGTTCCCAATCAAGAGGTGAAATATTTAAACCCAAGACGTCCTTCGAGGGTTTTTGTCTTGAAAAAGTTTCAATTTCTGTTACAGAATAATCAAGCACTTTTATTTCCCAGTATTTATTCTCCTCCGTGTATTGTATCAATTCTGCTCTCCAATAAACTTCCCGTTTAAACTTAAAATGCTCCTTCGGAATATTTGTTTGCGACCAGGAAATCGATACGATTGGATTGAAATAGATTCTTTCATTGTCAACGCGGATGATTATTTGGGTGAGCATTTTTAGTGCTTTTTAGTAGCTATAAATATATGAAACGATGTTGGTAAATTTACGATTTGATCAATTTGGAAATTTGTATGGATAAAGCTGATTAAGAGTAATCTTTTAGTGATTTTATTTGCAGATCAGTTCTGATGTACTCCATTTTTCAATCAGAATCTGATTTTGATAAAAAAGATCGTTCTAACGAATCCTCAATCTTAAGTAACTCAACCCAATAGCTCCAACCCAATTGGTGCGGAGCTTCCGCACCAATTGGGGAAACCAGAAAAACCTACTCATATTTCTCATAAGCATCCTTATGCAATCTCTTCATCTCACTAACTAATGACTTCGGCTTCAATACTTTCACCTGGTCTCCAAAAGAAAGCAGCTCCATCACGAAATCATGCGTTACAAATAAGGTCAACTGAACCTGTAACTCCTGCTCATTTTCCAATATGATTTGCTGGCTTGCATGAAGAGGTAATGACTTTACATACCGGCCTTGCAGGGGAGTAAAAGAAAGAATAATTTTCTCTGGAGCTTCAGCATTCGGACTCACAATTCCGAAGCTGTATGTATAATTCTCCTCCACATTGAATGAAGGCGGATAGTCGAATTTTCTATCTGTAATTTCTAAATCGGAAATTCTTTCCAGAGCAAATGTCTTTATCTTTTTATCCTTGTGATCTAACGCGATTAAATACCACCGGTTTTTAAATTCCTTTAAAGCATACGAATCGGCATGTCTTTGTTCCTGGCCTTCTTCCTCCCAGAACTTGTTGTATTCATACCTGATCTGCAAGGTATTTTTAATGGCATGTAGCAAACCATATAGATTTTCCGTTCCTTGCGGCTTCCGGTTTTCGAGGTGAATAAAGGAAGACATATCATGCGAAATTTGTAACGAATTAAACAAATTAAATGCCTCCAGCATTCTCTGAAAATTCATGTCATCAAAATTGTTTTCAACCAGGAAATATCCTTTGTCTTTTTTTGAATACTGAATCTCTATTCCGAAAAGAGTTCTTATTTCTTTTAAATCCCTTTGGAAAGTGCGCTTCGAAAATCCCATCTCCAGCGTGTCGTCCTGCAGGCGTAGAAAATCAAATTTGGTGTCAATAAAATGATTGATCTCTTCAAAGGTTGAATATGGTTTGGATTTGATTATTTTGATCAGAGCCAGGTAGCGGGAAATATAGGCGCGTTTGGACATTTAGGAATTCATCTCTCTTCTAATAAAATTATGCCAATCATCAAGCTTAGCCATACGGGAAGTATGATGAACGAATAGCAAGGTAACTTCTTCATTTGAAATTTTATTTTGAAGAGTAGTTTTTCTTGGAAAGGTCCTTCCAATTTTCTCTGCTTTTCCATTTTTCAAAAGGCTAAAGTTATAATCATTAACGTACCGCTCATAAAGATGATTATGTGATTCCACCCCATTCATTATACAAATACGAGGCTTGAGTGTATGCAATATCTCAAAAAAAGTGTTCCATCCATCCATGTATTTTTGGAAGTGTGGTCTTAAATTTATATTCTCTAATGGTTCTGATATTAAATTATAATATGCAGTATTTGACCAAAAAGCTCTTTTGTTTGATAAATCATCAGCATCGACTGACATGATTTTTTCTAAATTTTTATGACGCCGATCTACATTTGCATTTGTATCACACCATTCCCCTTGGCTCAAACCATTCCCCTCGATTAATTTGCGGATATAATAATCTTGGGTAACATCAATATGCTCAGTTAAATAGGTGCTTTCTCCAGCAATTAAAACATTTTGTTTTGCATTTCCGTAATTTTCTCCGATCCAAGGAAAGTTGTTTTTACTTAAACCATTAATTTTTTCAAAGTCGGAATCGTACTTAGTATTAAATCTCATGTGAATAGTTTTTTTTAAAAGTAATGCTTATTTGGTAATTAAAATAAATATCTTATTAGGTATATATCTCTGATTTAGATCTTTAAAAATGAAGCTATTTACCCTTCTGAATTTCCTTCTCTCCATCAATTTTTTTTCTCTCCATCTCCTCCCCCAACAACCTCTGCCGCACGCACCAGGCAAAAAATCGGTAATACCGTTCTCTACATGTTGCGTTTAATTCCTGCAGCGCCAATTTGTATAATTCCTTTCTGCCGATCTCCAGAACATCTTCTATCGGAATCGCCGTTCCCACCTGTTTTGCAATCCGCAAAATGTACAGATCATGACAGGCAATAAAGGGTTCGATGGCCGCTTCATCCCCATTTCTGATGCGGTGAAAAAGGGTTTCTTCTTCCTCCTTCGGGAGAGAATTTTGCTCTTCTATTTTTATTAGCTTGTCCAATTCCTTTGCTCTTTCTGCAATTCCATTTTTGTGAGAATCTTTCATCATTATTTTTTGTTTTAGATGGCCGCGTGAAAACCGATAACATTTCTTATCGGAACTTTTTGAAAAGCGGTTTCCTGCTGATTGTAAATATCTGTCAAAGTCATTGAAGTATCTATTGTTGAATCAAAGCCCAATTTGTCAGATAGTTTCTGTGCCTTTTCTTTTTCTAGTTCTTTAAATTCATATTTGGCGATCAGTCTCCCTTTCCGCATTAATGCATTATCCACCCGGGAGATATCGGTATTGAAGGAGCAGATAATTTGAATATTCAGGCAATCTGAAAGCAGGCCGTCAGAAATGTTTAAAAGAGCTGATACCGGCGAGTTACCATCCTTCACTCTGTCCACGATTATATTTTCCGCATCCTCAATGATAAAAACAGAATTTGGATTTTGTATCAAAACCGGCATGAAGCCCGGATCTGTCATGGCAGATGCCATTGATGGCGGTAGAAAAATGACATTCTTTTTGATCGATGAAATGAGATACCGGATGTAAGACGTTTTCCCTGTGCCGGGTTTGCCATGCAAAAGAATCAATCCTTTATCATTCTTTTTCTTAAGTCGTTTTAATATCGTTGAATGAATTTCTAAAAAATCATCATTATAATTATCAGAAATGGTCAGCCGTGGTTTTGTTATCTCAAGCTCTTTTGTACTCATACTTCCAAACATGTGAATTAAAAGAAAGATCCTGGAAACCTGGCCATTTTTACAGTTGTAAAATTTTCTTATTGCACGAATACATTCTTCTACTTTAGAGATGGAGGTTTTCTTAAAAAGGAATCTCACTTCTTCACTATTGGTATCAAAGTTCACAATCAGATCATCATACAGGAAATAGAAAATATCATCGTACTCAATTGATTTGTTTGCGCCAAACAGTCTCTTACAGAAATAGTAATCTTTTATTTCTGTTTTATATTTTTCACGAAACCAGAGATTTGCTTTCACACAATCAATCCCATCCTCTTTTATAAGATTTGGAATGTAATTAAAACGGGTAATAAAAAGATTACTCTCATTGATATAGCCCCCATTTATTTCATTAAAAACTCCATTCAAGGAAGAGGGATTTGTATATATTTCGTTGGTGAATGGTTGCGTCTTCTCCCATTTAAATTCCTCTGTTTTCATATTGTCTTTTTATTTAAAAACAAAAGTAATAGTGAAGTGCGCCAAAGTGTGTCGCAAGGAAAAAGAGAAAATAATTAAATTTAATGGGAGATTAAATTACAAAATTATTGCACGAAATATAAGGAGTGTTTTTTTTGCTTTTCCAATAAGTCCATCCTGCTTAAATCAATAATGGATGTTTTGTCTTGAATCCTGGACAGGTCTGAACCTTCCTCCTAAAACAAAAAACTTCCACAGATGACGCTGCCAGCAGGAATATGCCTTATTGTCTGCTAAATTTATTCACCGGATTATGTATCTTTTTTACCGTTCTTAAGTACGTGTAAATAGCCGAAAGATCGCTTGTGTCCATACCGGTATACATAAACCAGGGCATGGGCGTATTGAAATCGTCCTCGCCTAATTTCTGTGGCTGGTAACTACTGTCCGAATACTGTTTAAACTTTTGAATGAATGCTTCTTTGGTCCAGTAACCTATACCGCTTTGCTCATCAGCAGAAATATTGGGAGTAGTTACTATTGTCCCATTTGGGAAATTAAAGACTCTTCCGCCGCCAAATTCTGTTCCTTCTATCAGGTTGCCTTTTTTATCAACCTTGCTGTGGCAATCCTGGCAATTGGCTATGGTTACAAGATATCTTCCATAGGCCACTTTATTTGTTTTTGCCGGCATGGCCGATAATGATGCTTTTTCCGGTATGGAATTCACAATAAAATTAACCGGAAAATCCAATTCCCGTTCGGGCACATCATTTTTTATGGAGGGAAGTGTTCTAAGGTAGGCAATGATACTGAACAAATCTTCCTGGTCCATTTTGCCGTAACTCTGATAACCCATCAGTGGAAAGATCGCTTTGCCAGTTTTGGTTTGCCCGGTAGTAATGGCACGGAAAATTTCACCATCGCTCCAGTTTGCAAGCCCATGAGGGGTTATGTTGGCAGAATACAACGTTCCTGGAAATTGCATTTCCTTTCCAAATTTTTCACCGCCGGCGCCGAAAGTTCCTTCTTTTATCGGGGCAGCAAAAACGGTCCAGTCTCGCTGGCTATGGCAATCCATACAAGCTATTACATTATTTGCCAGGTAACGACCTCTTTCTATTCGTTCCTGTGTTCGTTCAATTTGCAGTTCAGGTGCCGCACCCACATTGGGCAATGCCTTTTTTACGTACACTGCCATCGCAGCCACACCTGTAATAATCACCAATATAAATACCAGTAGAACTCTTACTATTTTTCTCATAAAATTAAATAATTGAAATAATTGCAGTCAGCCCGGAATCCAGCCGGCAGCGTCAGTTTAGTCAGGTTATTTTTTTACCAGTCGAATTTCTTCTACGCCATCTACTGTGTACTTAAGTGTAATAAAGCAGGTAGCATTTTCCATTATAGCCTGGTAAGCTGTTTCGCCGTATG
>JBBSUB010000239.1:0-6536 GCA_038235345.1 Chitinophagales bacterium | reverse complement strand
TGATGTAAATATTGCGGATAAAGATGGAGTGAGCCCGCTTGCACATGCAAGGAAAAGATCTATGAATGAGGTTGTAAATATATTAACGGAAGCAGGTGCAAGGTAAATAATTAAAAAGCCAAAAAGAGAAGGAAGATTCCTGAATGAATATAAACAAATGGAATCCTACAAAAGGAAAATAACCATAAATTTGCTCAATACAGTAGTAAGAATGGTGAAAGACCAGTCGAATTTTCTGGCCTGTTTTACAACTGGGAATTGAAAAATAAAAAGTGGAGCCTTTTTCGATCTCACTCTCTGCCCATAATTTACCATTGTGAGCTTTAATGATCTCGGAAGAAATATATAATCCAACGCCGGAGCCGGAAAAGGAACTAGCCGAGCCGCTCACCCTGTAAAACCGCTGGAATATTTTATCTATTTCAAATTTCGGAATGCCAATACCTTCATCTTTTACGCTGAAAATTACTTCATCATTCCTTTTGTCAATTTTTAAAATAATATCTCCGGGGCTTGTCATATATTTTATTGAATTGCTTAATAAATTAATAATTACCTGTTGCATTTTATAGTGGTCTGCTGTTACAGAAATGCCCGGTGTAGGGTGAAATATAATCCGGTGAATATTCGTTGTTTGCTGAATATCACCAATGAGTTCATCTACTAACTCATTCATGTCAAAAGATGAATAATCTAATGTCAGTTTGCCAGCCTGAATTTTGGATACTTCAAAGAGATTATTTATGAGATTTGATAATTTTAAGGTTTGATTAAATGATTTTTCTACAAAATTATTATTCGGATGGTTTTCCATCAACATCTTTAAAATTTCTAAATTAGCTAAAATGACGGTTAAAGGGGTTTTCAGTTCATGGCTTGCCATCACCATGAATTCATCTTTGTATTGATTTAATTCTTTTAATCGTTGGGTATATAAATCTCGTTGCCTTTCCGCTTCCGCTTTTATAGATATATCTCTCGCGGTTTTAGAAGCGCCAATAATAATTCCTTTATTGTTTTTAATAGGGGATATTGTTACTGAAATATTCTTTTTCGTTCCGTCTTTAGAGATTCGTATCGTTTCAAAATGATCCACTTTTTTCCCGTTCCGGATATTTTCTATGATCACCGTTTCCTCTTCTAATCTTTCCGGAGGAATGATTATAGAAATATGCTTACCGATAGCTTCTTCTGCTGAAAATCCAAACATATTTGTCGCTGAATGATTCCAACTGGTGATGATCCCATCAATTGTTTTGCTTATGATAGCATCATCTGATGAATCTACGATAGCTGCCAGCATTGCCTGTTTTAATTCTATTTCTTTCTTGAAGGAAATATCCCGTAAGATCTTGGAGATGCCGATTACCTGGCCATTTTTTGCTTTTATAGGTGAAATTGAAAGTTCGATAATATTCTCAGTACCATCTTTGGCCACCCGGACAGTTTCAAAGTGATCTATTTTATTCCCGGCCATGATCTGCCCAATGATGAAATCTTCTTCCTGCAAACGATCAGGAGGAATGATGATCGAAATATGTTTACCAATGACTTCCGTTTCTAAATAACCAAACATTCTTGAAGCGGCCGGATTCCAACTGGTGATAATACCTTCAAGAGTTTTACTGATAATGCCATCATCAGATGAATTGACAATGGCCTCGATAATTGCTTCTTTTTCTTCAAGAATACTTTCTCCTGAGATGTATTGAAGTGTAATAGAGAATCCCGTAATAGCCCCATCTTCATTTTTTATAGAAGAGTGTTCCATGCTTACAAGAATTTTTTGATCCAACTTTGTCCTGGCAGTCACTTTATAAAAAGCCTTCCCATTGTTTTTACGATTAGCATCCGGGTTATTTCTGGCTAAAAGATACTCATTGGGAAAAATTATTGAAATATCCTGGCCAATAATCTCCCCTGCAGAATAGCCAAGAAAATTTTCTGCATTTATACACCATTCTGTAATTGTCCCTTCTGAATTTGTCTTTATAATGGCTTTATCAAAAGTAGGATTGAGAAGTTCAGGCGCAACTGATATCATCGTTCTATATTATATTTTAAAAGGTAAAAGTGGATAAAATATTTTCTATGAAGAATGAAAAATTCTTTTCCCGGATCCTTCATTATTGAACTTTAAACTTAAATAAATAATGGATACTCGAAACAAATTTGAATCCAAAATAAAATTCCTTCCTTGTAGAATTCCGGGGTTGAAATTCAACAATGATGTATCACGAACATGGATATTACGCATCTTTTCACCTGATCAATAGAAGGTTTTTTTATTTTAAAGGTCATTTTATAAATGTTATTCAACTTACTTTTGCTGCCTAATTTTTCTAAAATGACATCAATCTTAAGAGCTACCGAAGAAGATTCACTTTGTCTTTCTGAACTTTCCAAACAAACGCTCCTCGAATCGCATGGAAGAAGCGCCCCGAAGGAGGATATGGATCTATACATCGCGCTAAAATATAATGAGGAAACGATAAAAGCAGAATTGAGGAATCCGGCAAATATTTATCACCTTTTATATTATAATGACGAGTTGGTTGGCTTCTCAAAAATAATCCTGAACGTTCCTTACAAAGAGGGTGTTGAAAAGAAAATGTCCAAACTGGACCGTATTTTTATTCTGAAAAAAGTGTACGATTTGAAACTTGGCGTAGAACTTTTGACGTTTAATCTTAATTTCATGAAACTCCATCATCAAACGGGTGTATGGCTTTTCGCGTGGACAGAAAATGAACGGGCTATAAAATTTTATAAGAGAAATGGATTCGTGATTGTTGGCAGCCACAATTTTAAAATTTCCGAAAATCACCGGAATCCAAACCATCAAATGTTTCTGGATTTTACAAAGGAATAATCAGACTTAAGGTGAAGTAGTTGTATTAAGATGGTATTTTATACCCGGAATAACAGACGTCTATCACCTGGTTGAAATTGAATAAAATTCGGAGGATTCAGTTTGTTGCGGTCTTTGATTCAACGCTCCTTGCTCACATCTCATAGCTTCCTGCTCACAGTTCATACCTTTTTTTCCGCCTCTTCCAGTTTCATATTTCCCTTTACTACGTCCCAATAATCTTTTCCGTATCCTACGAAAATTTCCGCTCCGGCAGGAATATTCCTGGTAGCATGTATATATACTTTTTTATCGTCTTTTTGATACTCTGCGTTATTAATAATGCCCTTTACACGAGTCAATCCATGGGCATCATTTGCATATCGAGCCAATGATTGAATATATGTCTTAGCATCTATTACATGGCTTCGGTTTACATAAAACACATACCCATTAAACACACTTGCATTCGATACTTCTTTCCATGTACGGATCCTTCCTTTGTATTCAATGATCTGTTCTCCTTTTTTTATGGCTTCACTGGTAAATAACCCTTTGCCCGCACCGGGAATAGTTGATTGGCTGATGTAAAGAGTTTTCGTTTTATAAGACATTTTTTGTGAAATAGATGAATGAGTTTTTGAAAATTCACACAATATAGAAACATTGTTTTATACCCGTAAAAGATTTAGTAAAAACAAAAATCAATCCATAGAATCAGTTCTGATTAAAATAAAAAATAGCGCCATTCTCTTTCAGGAAAATGGCGCTATTTTTTAGCTGGCAGCTGGCAGCTGCCAGCTGAAACCCGAAACCTGAAACCTAATCCAATCCTCCCTTGCGTGTCGGAGATTTAACCTCCGGCCAGGTTGCTTGTTTGCCTGTTCTTGGATTGATTGGTAATACCGATTTATCATTCGAACTTCTCTCGGGATCTTCACTTGCGGCATATGCAAGAATCGCCGTCAGAATCGCATTGTTCCGTACATCGTCAAATACGATTTTGTCGTACGTATCCAGGTTGGTATGCCAGGTATAATTTCCATAGCTCCAGCTTTTGGAACTTAATGAAAACGCCGGTGCACCTGCTGCTACGAAAGAAGCAAAATCACTTCCGCCGGCTCCGGGGAAACCGGGGAAACTGGTTTCAATTTCCTTGCGGAATTCAGCCGGTACGGCAGAAAGCCATTTGGTGATATATTCATAAGAATTTAAAAATCCCTGTCCTGAAATATTGACCACTCTTCCTGTTCCATTATCCTGGTTGAAGGATGCCTGCAGGTTTTTTACAATTTCCGGATGGTCTTCTACAAAGGCTCTTGAACCGTTCAGGCCTTGTTCTTCACTTCCCCAATGCCCCACCATGATGGTTCTTTTTGGGTTCGGATAATATTTTTTAAGAAGTCTCATCGCTTCCATCATTACTAGTGTACCTGTGCCATTATCTGTGGCACCGGTGCCACCATCCCATGAATCAAAATGCGCGGAAAGCAATACATATTCATTTGGTTTCTCAGAACCTTTTATTTCTGCTACTGTATTAAATGTTGGTTGTACACCTGTTTCTTTACTATCTGCACGCACGGTGATTTTTGGAGCTTGTCCGGATTCTGCCAGGCGATAAAGTAATCCATAATCTTCCAGGGAAACGTCCAGTGTCGGAACTTTTTTAGTGCTTGCGCTAAAGATCTTATTCGCGCCAAACCCTTGTGACCAGTACAAAGTAAGAATACCCGATGCACCGGCATTTTCCAAAGCAAGCACCATTTCTTTCGAATTCATTCCCGTCTTCGACATCCGGTCACGCCAGGCAGCGGTTGCTTTTGTGCGCTCCGCTTTCATCTTTTCGAAGGATTCTTTTGTAGCCCATTCTTCCCAGTTGTAATCCGGGCGGCCGGTAGGCTGATTCATGGAAATCATCACAAATTTTCCTTTTACGGAGGATAGCCATTTTGTAAATGCCGCCGCGTCTGCTACTTCAGGAACAATGACTACTTCACCCGTTACATCCTTTCCTTTAGTAGAAGGGCTCCAGGCCAATTGCATACCGGATAAGGATTTTACCCATGGTGCAACCATGTCAATGTGCGTAATGCCGCGATCCCATCCACGCCATTCGCCCCATTTTTCATTCCGCGCTTCTATGCCCCAGCTTTTATAGGTAGCTACCGCCCAGTCATTCGCCTGTTTCATTTTAGGTGTACCCACCAGGCGCGGTCCGATCTTATCCATGATCTCATGCGCAAGATTCTCTAATTGTGAATGTTCTGTCGCTTCCTTTACGATGGATTTTACAACATCCTCTTTCACCTGCGCGAAGGATACATTGGCCATCAGAAAACAGGCAATTAAAAAGCCTGATGTTCGTTTTTTCATACTGTAATTATAGTTTAGTTTAAATGTTAAGGAACCCAATTTAGTAAAAACATTCTTTATTCCTTTTGAAAAGAGACAAAGGTGGTTTTGCGGTAAAATAGGTGGTTAAGTGGTTTGAAGTTGGGAGTTTGAAGTTTGTAGTTTGTAGTTTGAAGTTTGTAGTTTGAAGTTTGTAGTTCAGAGTTCGTAGTTCAGAGTTCGTAGTAGGGATAGGTCGCGACCTGTCCTGTCCAAAATACAGAATTCCTTTAATTGCTAATTATAATTTCGGTTTTTAATTGCTCAAAGCTCATAAGTCTTCCCTTCTACATCAACTCCCTTCCTGAAAACTGCATACCCACCAGGTATTTCGACTCAATATTTTTTTGTTGAATTAGCACTTTGAATTTCTGGCCCATATCCATGATCAGTTTGTTTATTTCAATAAACGACTCTTTATTCTCCGCATTCATTTCCAGGGTGCGCAAATGATTTGTCAAACCTAATGAACGAAGGAAATAATTCTGGTTGCAGAATCCTGAAAACTGAAGCCCAAACTTTTTGCCGTAAATTGATAGGGCAGTGAAATTGACGTGGGCTGTAATATCCTGTTGGCCGATGTTTTTATAGTATGCTTCTGTAACGGTGTGTTTGTAATAACAGGCAAGCGTACCCAGACTTCTTTTCTCTGCATAATATTCCGCGGCGGGATATCCATAGTCCACAGTGATGACAAAACCCTTTTGCAGATTTTCTGCGATATCCTTTATCCAATTAATAGCTTCCAGGTTTATTTCTGTGCGGTAATCCTGTGGAAGCGTGATGTTTTGCTCTGATAAA
This sequence comes from Chitinophagales bacterium, assembly GCA_038235345.1. Lineage (GTDB taxonomy): Bacteria > Bacteroidota > Bacteroidia > Chitinophagales > Chitinophagaceae > Ginsengibacter. The sequence goes on along the minus strand of JBBSUB010000239.1, from coordinate 490 downwards.
TAGTTTGTTAGTTCTGTACCAGCAGGTTTTAATATTTCTATAAATCCATCCGCATAATCAACAAATACTTCCATCAATTCATCTTTCATTACTACACTATGTATGGCAAAATTATCCAGCACTTCATTAGAAAGTACACACCCGGAAAATCCGCAGATCTCTTTGATATCATTGATCCAGGAGACTTTGTCAGCCGGTAAATGTTGTTGTACTTTGCGCAGGGATTCACTCTTTTCAATAATGATATATCGTAGGTTTTTGTACAGTTCTTCGTTATTTTTTAGATAGGCAAGAATGTCTTTCCCAAGAGCGCCCGTACCCGCACCATATTCTACAATCGTAAAAGCCTCTTTTCCTAAGAGATGCCACATTTCTTCCAACTGCTTGCCCAGCATTTGTCCATACATGGAACTGATGATGGGACTTGTATAATAATCTCCTTCCTGTCCAAACTTTTCTACCGGTGACGTGTAATATCCAAGGCCGGGAT
>JBBSUB010000238.1:0-6567 GCA_038235345.1 Chitinophagales bacterium | reverse complement strand
ACCGGCTTCTCCATAAATACATGTTTTCCTTTAGCAATGCATTCTTCAAAATGAATTGGCCGGAAACCGGGAGGTGTGGCTAATATGACAACATCAGCAAGAGCAATAGCTTTTTTGTACGCATCAAATCCCACAAACCTGTTTTCAGGAGGAACCTGCACTGTTTTTTCAATATCAATATCGGTCCCTTCCCGATCATAATTGGATTCATCTTTCAGCGTTTTCAAACACCTGTCTAACCGATCCTGGAAAGCATCCGCAAGTGCAACAATTTTTACATTTTGCCTGCTTTGTAAAGCCTGCACAGCAGCACCGGTTCCGCGGCCACCACAACCGACTACCGCGACTTTAATAACATCATCGGAGCCGGAAAAATAATTGGCTTTGGATAAATAAGGCATGGCTAAAAGACCGCCGGCCAAAATACTGCTTTGGGTAATAAATTTTCTGCGTGAGGGATCGAATGGTTTCATAATGAATCTTTTAAAAAGTTTATTTTATATGGATTGAAAAAAAGGCTTCTGCTTCTGCCGGCGTTGGCTGTTTTTCCGGGCGCATAATTCTGAAACCCGCGAAAGGAGCATCTGTCAGCCACCACTTGCTTTTGGGTATTTGGGGATCTCTTACGTTCCAGGAAGGTAACCAGTATTCACGAGAGGCAGATCTTAATGCTGCGGAAGTACTTTCATAATTACCTCCTCGGATTGTGCGGACATTCTTTTTTACAGGTTTTATTTCCGGGTTGCTTTCATCCTGTTTTATTTTAGTAAAATAATCTTTGTCATATTGATCCAGCGTCCATTCTGCCACATTCCCCAGCATATCATACAAGCCCCATTTGTTGGGTTTCTTTTGCCCAACTTTTTGGTATTTTCCACCGCTATTTTTGCTATACCAGGCGTATTCCCCTAACAGGGCTTCATTGTTTCCAAAAGGATAGATCGTCGTATTTCCTGCACGGGCAGCATATTCCCATTCGGCTTCGGTTGGTAGCCGGTAAAAAATACCTGTTTTTTTATAGAGCCAACGGCAGTACATAATTGCCGTCATCTGCTGCATACTATTTGATGGAAATCCTCCTTCCTTTCCCATGCCCCAACTTAAATCTATATATTGGGGACTTGGCCGGGTAACCACATCTGCATCATTATTCAGGGAAGTTTTTTCATCCTTCAGAAAGAGTTGAAATTCATCGTGAGTCACTTCATATTTGCCCATCCAAAATGGACTGATATTTATTTTTTTAGACGGCTGCTCATTGGTTTTTGCTGCTTTATCAGTTGAAGGACTTCCCATTATAAACGATCCGCCCGGAATGGGTTGCATGGTAAAATTGACGGAACTATTCGGTATCTTCTGAATAAAAGCTTTGGTAATATCCTGCTTTGTCTGAGCATTTAAATAATTGCCTGCAAAAAATAATAAACAAAATAGGAGAATCTTCAATTGCAAAAAGTTTTAATTGCCTTAAAACTAAGGTATCTTATTTATTTTTCTGCCACAATACCGGAAATCCTTTTGAATGGTAATGATATAGCTTTCCTTTCCTGATTTCAAGGATCAATAGTTCAGCGCCTAATTGGTCCGCTAATTTTTTAGATTTTTTGATGGATAACACACTGCACGCTGTTGCCAGCCAGTCAGACAAAGCTCCGTCAGAAGAAATAACCGTTACGCTCCTTTGACTTTGGATACCATAGCCGGTTTGAGGATCTATTTCGTGCGAATATTTCCTACCATTGTGTTCTAGGAATTGATACATGTTTCCCGAGGTAGCGATGGATTGATTTTTAAGGATGAGATTTGTGGGTAGTACCTGGTCACGTACGGGTATGGATACAGCAACTGACCAACCGTCTTTTCCGGGAGGTGCATCGCCGAAGGATATATCGCCACCAGCATTGGTCAACGACATCGGGAAGCCATTTTCAGTTAAAAAATCCAAAACATATTGTGCAATAAATCCTTTTGCTATTCCGCCCATATCCAGTTGCATACCGTGTAATGTCAGCTGGATAGAATGGTTCGTACTATCCATTAAAACATATTGCATTCCTGTTCGTGCTTTTGCCGCTTGGATTAAAGAATCATTAGGGAATTGTCCTGTTCTCCTGGCATCCCTCCAAAGCTTACTTAGTGTGCCGACTGTAATATCAAATTTTCTCTCTGATAGTTGCCAGGCATTCCTGCTTTTTCTCAGAAGATCATATAGTAACGGAGATACTTGTACGTAACTATTTTTACCTGCTGTTTGACTTAATTTGTTCAATTCACTTTCCACTTCATAATCGCTAAATATCAAGTTAAGTGAGTCGATGAGTTTATACGCTTTTGCAGCTATTTGTTGCGCGGAAATCCTGTCTTTTGAATACAATATAATCTGGAATGGTGAACCCATTTTGGGTTCTTCAAATTGGTATCTTTTTAAAGTTTGGGAATTCCCTGAATGAGTAAATGCCAGCAATGCGAGAATTGTAATAAAAGATAATGGTATAAGACGTTTACCTCTTGTCCTCATTATCTTTGAAGTGAGCCTTTTTAAGTGTTGATGTGTTTTAATAATTTTTTATATTGGTTTAATATGTACGAAATTGGATGTTGATCAGAGGTTTACTTTAAAATGAATTCTGTCTGCAAATGAACCCATAACAAAATTGAAATAATTGTATCATGAAGAGAAAAAATTTTATCCGCAACGGCGTGGTTGCTTCTGCAGCGACCCTTTTTGCACCCGTTCTATCTGGTTTTAAAAGTAAGGATTTTTTACACAAGGCCGGTTATGATGGTGCCTTCAATTTGAATTACGCCTTTCACGAAGGGATGTTCAGTCAGCACGCCGGTGCATCTTTTTTGGATCAGATTAAGTATGCACATAGTTTGGGTTTCAGATCCATAGAGGATAATGGAATGATGGCGCGTACGCCTGAGATGCAACAACAGATAGGTGATTTGTTGCGCTCCTTAAAAATGGACATGGGCGTCTTTGTGATTACTTCTGATAACTGGCATTGGAAAACCAGTCTGACAACGGGGAAGAAGGAGTACATCGACCAGATGGAAACGGATTGCCATAAAGCGATTAAAGTTGCGAAGCGCTGCGGCGCAAAATGGGTAACCGTTGTACCTGGAAATTATGACCGGAGTTTGCCGGTTGAACAACAATCAGCCAACGTCATAGCAGCTTTGCGTAAAGCTGCCGCTATTCTTGAACCCCATGGGTTGATAATGGTTTTGGAACCTTTGAGCGATAATAGTGATTTGTTTTTGCGCCATTCAGCGCAAACCTATCTTGTTTGCAAAAGTGTCAATAGTCCTTCCTGTAAAATTCTTTTCGACATTTATCATATGCAGCGCAATGAAGGAAATATCATTGCCAATATGGATCGATTCTGGGAAGAAATTGCTTACATCCAAATAGGCGATAATCCCGGCCGGAATGAGCCGGGTACGGGAGAGATCAATTATAAAAATATTTTTAAACACCTTTATAATAAAGGATACAAGGGTATCCTTGGTATGGAACATGGTATTTCCGGGAAAGGTAAAGAGGGAGAAGTTAACCTGATAAAAGCTTATAGGGAAAGTGATGCTTTTTTATAATTTCTCTTAAGTGTGCCTCATTATTTTGTTTATGATTGAGGGTACAGGGCAAATAGATGTAAATTGGTATACTTTGTTTGCATGATAAGGCTTTAGAATTCTAAATTGTAATATGTTTGAATATAAGTTCAAGGTTACTTTTTTGTCAGAAATATAACCCACAGTTTTGGTTTCAGCACATTCTTTAATTAGCATAATATGATTTTACAAAGTATTCAAAACAGGATATATAAATTAAGGGGAGAAAGGGTGATGCTAGATTTTGATTAGGCAACTCTTTATGAAGTTGAAACCAGAGCTTTGAATCAGGCTATTAAAAGAAATATAAACCGCTTTCCAACAGATTTTATGTTTCGGCTTACCAATAAAGAATATAATACTATTAAGGATGAGATTGATTTATTAAATCAAAGTATGTCATCACAAACTGTGATGACATACCCTGGTAAGCGTCCGAGATCTGCAATGCCTTACGCTTTCACCGAACAAGGAGTGGCGATGCTTAGCGGCGTCCTTAATAGTGATAAAGCAATCCAAATGAATATTTCTATAATGAGGGCATTTGCGGAAGTAAGAAAATTAATTTACCGGCAAAATGATTTAAAAGGACAAATAGAAGAAATTAAAGAACATTTAGGTAACCATGATGTGCAATTGAACCAGATTTATGATGCCATTGAAAACTTAGTAGATGAAAAAGTAGCTCAAAGAAAATGGAACGAGAGGGAAAGAATCGGGTTTATGAAATGAATTTTTTGCCAATCACGCCGTTGGCCTTCTCTCTAAAAACCGGACAGCAGGTTATCCGAATTCAGAATTTTCTATAATCCTAAAAAATTCGCAGTATTTTCTCTTCGTGCTTTTAGAGCCTTCGTGGTTAAAATCTTCTTAGTATTTACCAAGGCTCAACTAGCAAAGGTCTCTGGCGTGTGCTTATTTGTTACTAATCCCTATATATGTAATCCTCTCTCCAATAATAAGAACCGGAGAATTCCTCAAAGGAATCTTGCCTTCATTTCACCTAAAATCACAAAATTTAAATAATAAAAGACATTATTATCTTTATTTATTAATTTTACCCAAAACATTTTTTGATCAGATTTCCCGAAGCCTGTATGAACGACAATATCCTTTCCTTTTTAAAGACGCAAACGGCTGCCTGCATTTGTTGTGTCAATGAACTAAATGAACCATATTCTTTCAGTTGCTTTTTTGCTTTCAACAGCACGGAGAAACTGCTTTATTTTAAATCGCCAGCTACAGCTTATCATTCAAGAGTTTTCCTACAGAACCCAAAAGTATCGGGAACCATTATGCCGGATAAACTGAACAAATTGGCAATAAAAGGAATTCAATTTACAGGTATGATGTTAGCTGAAGAAAATCCTTTGTGCAGGAATGCTTCCAGAATATACCATTCAAAATTTCCATTGGGACTTGCAATTCCGGGAGAGGTTTGGATTATTCAATTAAACCAGGTGAAAATGATTGATAATTTTCTCGGAAGGTTTAAAAAATACTCCTGGGAAAGAACAGAAAAAACAAGTTTGCAACTAGCCATATAAAATGCATATGCTTTACTAAAAAATCGCTCAAATAATTACACAATTTTATTTTATGAACTCCGCTAAACATTCTTTTCACATCCCGGTTATGGGATTAGCCTTTACCATTGATTCCCCGGTAAAAGTAGCCCAATATGGTATCGCATCCGTCATTTCCATTATGGAAGACAGATTGATAGAAACCATGCGCAATCACTATTACTCCATCATTGGTGAACCATGTATTCCCATCACGACGAAAGAAGACAATTACCGCGAAAAAAGGATTACAGATTATTTAAACCTCGTTAACAAAATCGTGACTACGCAGGTGGATAAGATTAAACAATCCGTATTTGAAACAGGTTCCGAAATTGTAAAATATTTTGAGATGTTGCCGGGCGACAGTAAGCTGAAACAATTGTATCTGCAAATGAAAGGTTCGTCTGATATTGAAGAAATAGAGACACTTGAGCAGTTTCTACGAAATAATGTTTCGCCCGGAAGTATTGATGTGAACATCATGACAAAGCTGGATAAAAACAATTATACTAAAGAAGGCGCTTTAATTGAAAACGGTTCGGATGCGTTAGCTGCTTTAAAAGGATACGCAAAAAGTGATCTGACAAACTCTTCCATTATTTTTTCCGCCGGAATGAATCCGCGTCTGTATAATTACCTTGAAAACTTTCGCGAATTTAATGCGATCGGACAGGGACAATTTGTAAAGAAAATAATTATCAAAGTAAGCGATTACCGGTCAGCGCTCATACAGGGAAAATATCTGGCAAAGAAAGGTTTGTGGGTGAGTGAGTTCAGAATCGAATCGGGCCTGAACTGTGGCGGACATGCCTTTGCAACAGATGGTTATTTAATGGGACCTATCCTGGAAGAATTTAAAACAAAGCGCGAGGAACTGGTTTCTTCATTATTTGAACTCTATACAAAAGCCCTGGAAGCAAAATCAATGAAAACTTTCAGTGAACCGCATCCAATAAAAATATCAGCCCAGGGTGGCATCGGAAGCCATGAAGAATGCAATCTTCTGCATCAGTATTATGGAATAGATAGCACCGGATGGGGTACTCCCTTTTTGTTATGTCCGGAAGCTACAACAGTAGATGCTCCAACATTGGAATTATTGCAAAAAGCAAAAGAAAACGATGTGTATTTAAGTAAAAATTCTCCCTTAGGTGTTCCGTTTCACTATTTAAAAGGAACAACTTCTGATTTTGAAAAACAAAAGAGAATCGATAGAGGAATGCCCGGAAGCCCTTGTACAGAAAAGCATTTGGTAAACAATACAGAATTCACGGAAGAGCCCATCTGTACTGCCTCCTTTAAATATCAAAAGCTGAAAATAAACCAGTTAAAGTCCTTGAATCTTCCGGCAAAACAATATGAGCAAGAGATGCAAACTGTT
>JBBSUB010000237.1:0-6611 GCA_038235345.1 Chitinophagales bacterium | reverse complement strand
TGTTGTATTCCAGGATTTCCAGTTGCTGACAGACCGGAATGTCAATGAGAATTTGAAATTTGTTTTAAGAGCTACCGGTTGGAAGGACGCAAAATTAATAGAAGAAAAAATAGCTGATGTATTGGATAAAGTTGGGCTCAAAACCAAAGGATTTAAAATGCCTTTTGAATTGAGTGGGGGAGAGCAACAACGGATTGATATTGCACGTGCCTTATTAAATTCGCCGAAACTTATTTTGGCAGATGAGCCTACCGGAAATCTTGATCCTGAGACTTCTGATGAGATCATGCATCTTCTTTTTAGCATTTGCCGCGATTATGGAACTGCGATTATAATGGCTACACACGATTACCCGGTTATCCAAAAATTTCCTGCCCGTACTATCAAGACCGAAAGAGGGAAGGTTTGGGATAATGCATCGGTATCGTTTGCATAGGAGGTTGTGGGTATTAGGTTGTAGGATTTAGGAAGAATACCTAACACCTTTCAATCAAATAAACATTTTATTAGTAGCCGGGCATTCCTGTCATTATTAAATAATTCCCCCAATACTTTTTCCCTCCATTCTTTATCTTCTTCAGTAAAGGTTTTTTGCATTAAGATCTGAATGTTTTCCTGAAATTCAGCAGGCGTTTCGGATAAAACACAGAGATCGTTCAAACCTGTACCATCAAGAGTGGCTGCATTTGCGATAATGAATCGTCCATTATACAAGGCGTTTAATAATTTTATTTTTATGCCGGTCACATTAAAGGAGGGAATTAAGTGAATATGGGCATCCCTAATCAATTGCTTCATTTGCTCTTCATCTGGATTTTCTACAAGAATTACATGACCATTAAGTGAAATTTTTTTCTTTAAATAATTGCCAGGATTTTTACCTGCGATTACAAATTTGATATCCGGGGATTGAAAGACATTTTTTAAAAGCCATAACACGGCTTTTTCATTTTCCGGTACGGATAAATTTCCCTGGTACAAACAAAAGTCATTCCTGCCGGTTAAGGAGTTTACCAGTTGAAAAGGCAAAAACACAGGCATGTATTCTACATTCTCTGCTTTAAACACGCGGCGATAGGTCTGAAGATCTTTTTCATTTACGGTAAGGATTTTAGCTTTATTGGTTATTTTCTTTTCATAACTTTTTAGCCACCTGCTTTCAATCCTATAATAGATCTTCTTTAAAAAATGATCTTCCGCTCCTGCCAGATAATGATAGTATTCGTATTCCACATTATGCAGCCGCAACAAAACCTTTCGCTCTTTTAGTGCAACGTTTTGCAAATAGTAAGAACAATGAATTCCTTCCAATAAAACCGGAGCATTATCTTTTGTAAGATTCTTTAATAAATCCGGGTTCTTCCTGGAACTAACGATATAAGGAATCCGGCGGAATAAGTCCAATAATGAAAAAGTCCGTTTATAATAAGTTACTTCAACACAGTACTTATCCAATTCTGGTTGTTCGCCCCGACCATATTCAAAGCAATGCAGGTGAATCTTAATCCCCGTTTTATGCAAGGTCGTTATCTTATAAAAAAGATCGAACACTCCACCATAATCAGGAGGGTAGGGCACATCCAGGCAAACGATATGAAGATGATTATCCAAGAAGTTTTTTGTAAAAATTATATAATGTGATTTCTTCTTTTTGCCAGCGGTATTCTTCGCGTGCTAATAAACAATTGTGTTGTAATCTACGATAAAGAGTTTCGTTATTAAGCAATTCATTCAAAGCTCCTGATACATTATTTACATTCATGTCCTTTATTAAAACGGCTACTTCAAACTGCTCATTTATTTTCCGGTACTCCGGAAAATCCATTGACACCTGTGGCAGACTGTGATGAATATAATCGAAGAATTTATTGGCAAGAGAATAATATTGATTTAAACCGGTATTCTCTACCAGGTTAATCCCTATATAGGCTAGGGAAGTAATCTCTTTTAAGGCGGATGGAACCACTTTTCCTTTCAGAAAAACTTTATCATTCACTCCATTATTTTTGATCAATTCTTTCGTCTGCTCTAAAAAATTGCCGCCTCCATAGATGTGTAATTGCGCATTGATAAACTTCATAGCTGGAATTAAATATTCAAATCCACGAGCCTCATTCACACTTCCCTGGTAGAGAATTATTTTTTCCTTCTTTGGAAGGATCTTTAAATCCTCCAACATCGGAATATTCCGGATTACCTCATAATGAACGCCGTAAAGCTTTTCAAATTCTTCAGCAATACTTTCACTGACTGTATATCCATTTTTAAATTTGGGTAAAAAAGTCCGTTCAATATAATGCCATACTTTATAAACGTGTGGCCTTTGAACGATTTCCTTTAATTGCGAAAAATATTCATGTGCATCATACACGCGTTGTTTATTGCGCAGAATTGAAATAAAATAACAAGGTAACATGGTATCCAGATCCACGCAACAAACAATATCCATTTTTTGGAAAAGCAGGTAAAAGAATAAACGGATATTGTATTCGGCATAAAAACCAAATCCTTTTTTAAAAAACAACCGGATTCTCTTTTGATGAAAAGATCTCGTTCTTAATGGATGGGAAGAAGCAAAACGGACTCCTACCAATTCTACATCAAAACCGGTATCCTTCAGGCTATCGCAAATACGCATCATCCGTTGATCATAATGTAATTCATTTGTTACTGTAAATACAATCCGCATTTCTCCGTTTTACTTTTTTAAATAGGATTTGATCTGCCGGATCATTTGCTCATGAACATTCTTCCATACCATACTCCTCCCGCTTAAAGACAGATTTTCATTGTGCCAGATACTGATAAAAGTTCCTCTATAATGTTTTACTGTCTGCATTAAACTTAAAATTTTCATCAATGCTTTTTCCGGTGTCAACTTTTCATAATTCATAAAGGTAACTTCCATACAGGTAATAGGAAAGATTCGGAGGTTCGTTGTGGCTTCGTTTTTTAAATCATAAAAATAAAAGGGCTTACAGGTGCCGGCCCGAAAGCCAACACGATCCGGAAAGGCCATGGAATAATCTTCCGTTATTCCCGCTTCTATCAGTTTGAAATATGTTTTTGGAAATTGAAGTTTTAAATAATGCTGGCGACTTTTTCGTACTTTTTTATTGGCGATAAATTCCAACCGTTGTTTTTCCGCCGCGACTTTTATCTTACTTTTATTTGAGGCAAAGGATGGATGGATGCCTATTTCAGAAAAGTGACTGATCTCTTTTATTAAATCGATCATCGCCGGAGAATTGTAATCCAGGTTGCGATCGTACTCAGAGTTTTCACCCAGCAGGAAAAAAAAGATGGATTCGAGGTTATTTTTTGAAAGATTTTCTTTCAACTCATCATAAATATCCCAGGGATCTTTCTTTAATTTTAAAGCCACCATTGATCTCAGAAAGAAGTTTTTGAAATCCAGTTTTAATAAATCCTTCACCGTACTTCCAAGATTTCTTTCAAAATTCCTCCCTCTGAATTTATAGGCAACATCGATATCGTAAGTTAATATAGCTTGAAATTTCGAAAAGTTTGCCGGGAAATTTAAACCCTTTGCAAGCAAATCTATTCCTGCATCTATAATGGGTATTTCCAGGAATCCATTTTTAAAGGACAGGGAATCTTCTGCTGTGAACCGGCCATATTTATCTTCTGTGAAAGGGAGGTATTCTTCGTAACGACTCAACATATAAAACGTGGCGGCAAAGAGGTCAAATCCTAAATCACAAGCTTCTGATGGAAAAAGAACTTTCACACCCTGAACTTCTCCAATAGTTACCGGCACTTTTCTAAGAGAATCATCCTCTAATAAGCCGGTATTATATAAAAATAAGCCGGAATGTAACCTTTGAGTAGAATAATTGATTTTAGTATCGGTAGAATTTTCAAATTCCTGAGTATCATTTGTAATCTTAAATACAATTCCAAACTGCTCTTTGAAAATAAATTCAAAAACAAATTGACTCCGGGCAGTATGTTTGGCTAAGTAAATAAGAATCATGGGGCGAAGAAAGTTAGGAGTAAGAAGTTCAAAGTTAGGAGTTCAAAGTTTGACGCAGCTAAGAACAATTCAACAATTTCGTATGTTCAAAGCTCATGGCTGTGAGCTTCCACTTTGATTAAATAAAAGCACGATATTCCATTAAAAAAAATTATCCTTGTAAAAAAAACGAACTATGGACCATCTTGAAGATGAAAATTATCCAATCAAGCGACCTGCTTTTTTAACCGTATTGTGTATTCTGACCTTTGTTGGAAGTGGTTGGGCGCTTTTTAGTTCCGTCACATCCTATAATTCTGCAGAAAAAACTGCCGCGGTGTTCAATAGCTCCCAAATAAGCAAGGAAACTGGTAAAGTAGTAGAAACCGATACCTTTAATATCGAAAATGGTGCAGATTATGTTGACTCAGTTAAAATACAACCGGATTCAATTGAACCATTAATAGATTCTACTTACAAAAAATCCATGATTTCAGGCGATAGCACCTCAGTGATAATCGATACGATTACTACAGAAGAAGAGTTTAAAATGGGAAATTTTTTCAGTGAAAATATGAAAAAGAATATCATGGATATGATATCGGTTGACAAAATTAAACATTCCGCTATGGGAAGTATCATAGCCGCACTTTTTACCCTGACCGGCGCAATATCCATGTGGCTTTTAAGAAGGTTAGGGTTCTACCTTTATATTATAGGAATTATTATTGGCATAGGTGTTCCATTCTATATATATGGCAACAATATTTTAGCCATAGGCCTTAGCGGTTTCGGCAGTTTCTTTGGTTTGGTATTCATAGCGTTATATGCTCTGAATTTAAAATCGATGAAATAAATTGGTCTATTATGATCATCTTTTCCAGGTTTTCGAATATATTTGAGCCAAATGATCCTTGTGTTAAGAATGGAGGAAAAATTTTTGACTATTAAAAGTAAATTGTAGAATAAAATCAAAATAATGTGCTACATTTGCACCCAATTATAAAAATTATTAGATAAAAATGTCTTATTTAACATCAGAAAAAAAAGCACAATACTTTGCTGATTTCGGCGGAGATGCTAAAAACACCGGTTCAAGTGAAGCCCAGGTTGCTATTCTTACAGAAAAAATTAATCATCTTTCAAAGCACTTGAAAAGTAATAGAAAAGATTTCAGTACTCAAAGAGGTCTAATGCAAATGGTAAGTAAAAGAAAAAGTCTTTTAACTTATTTAACGAAGCATGATTTAACCAGCTACCGTGCATTAATTGAAAGATTAGGACTTCGTAAATAATTTTATTTCATACAATGATATTGATAGCTATTCCCAACTGAATAAACGGTTGGGAATACTTTTTTTACAACTAATTTTAAACAATGAATACTCCCAACCCAATAAATGTAACCTTTGATATAGGCGGTGGCCGCATGGTTACGCTAGAAACAGGAAAACTTGCCCGCCAGGCTGATGGTGCTGTTACCGTTCGCCTTGGCGATTGTGTGATTCTGGCAACTGTCGTTGCAAACCGCGAACCAAGAGAAGGTCAATCCTTCTTTCCTCTTTCAGTAGATTACCAGGAAAAATTTGCCTCCGCGGGTAGAATTCCGGGATCTTTTTTTAAGAGAGAAGCCAGGTTGAATGATTATGAGGTTTTAACATCCAGATTAATTGACAGAGCCTTAAGGCCCTTATTTCCGGATGATTATTTATGTGATGTTCAGGTACTTGTAACACTTGTATCAAGTGATTCTGAAGTAATGCCTGATGCATTGGCGTGTCTTGCAGCTTCAGCAGCTTTAGCTGTTTCTGATATTCCAATCCAGGAGATTATTTCAGAAGTAAGAGTTGGAAAAATTGATGGCGTAATGGTTGTTAATCCTACACGTACCCAATTAGAGACTGCCGAATTGGAATTTATCATTGCTGCTACAGACCGTAACATCATGATGGTGGAAGGTGAAGCGAAAGAGTGCCAGGAAGAAGATTTGATCAAAGCAATTGAAGTTGCACACGAAGCAATTAAAATACAGGTTCAGGCTCAAAGAGATCTGAGAGATAAAGTAGGAGCGAAAGAAAAAAGAGAATATACAAAGCCTTACCGCAACGAAGAATTAGATCAGAAAATCATCGCTTTTTCAAAAGATAAGATGCTGCAAATTGCTTCTGCTGCTTCAGACAAGCATGTGAGAACTGATGCTTTTGCTGCGTTGAAAAATGAACTTAAAGAACATTTGGGAGAAGAGCTTCCGGCTGAAGATAAAGCATTAATTGGTCACTATTTTGGCGAACTACAATACAATGTTGTGCGTGACATGATGCTGGAAACACGCGTACGTCTTGATGGCCGTCAGTTAGATGAGATCAGACCGCTTACAATGGAAGTAAACTATTTACCTTCTCCACACGGTTCTGCCTTATTTACACGTGGTGAAACACAGTCGCTAACTACAGTTACATTGGGAACGCCGTTGGACGAACTTTTGGTAGAAAGTGCTGCAACAAGCAATTATTCTAATTTTATTTTACATTATAATTTTCCTCCTTTCTCTACCGGCGAAGTGAAAATGATGCGTGGTGTGGGTAGAAGGGAAGTAGGACACGGTAATCTTGCAATGCGTTCTTTGAAAAAAGTA
>JBBSUB010000236.1:0-6615 GCA_038235345.1 Chitinophagales bacterium | reverse complement strand
TTTTCTTCCACCGTAAATGTAAACCCTGTGGCAGTTGCAATTTTATTACCAAGGTCTTTGGCAATGAATTTAATTTCAGGCAGACTGCTATTCAGCTCTATCCGAAAATTTGCCGGTAAGTTATAATGTCCTGCCCCCTTTGTCATCTTTACCGGTTCAGGAATAATACTGATATCATTGTTGGCAAACAATGTGGTAGTAGCAAACAATAAAAAAACGGAGAGAAACGCAGAGAATATTTTATTCATATTATAAATTTTTATGAGATTGATTTTGTTAACAGGTTTTCAAACATCGGGAATAATATTTAATCCGCCTGTAATAATTCATTAATTTTCAAAAAGTCATACCCCCTGTTTTTTAATTCTTTGATCAAAGCAGGTAAATGATTGTACAATTTATCTATGCGCCGGGAATCCGTTCCAAAATGAATTAAAAGTATAAATCCATTTAACCCATTCGGCTGAACTTTCTCAAATTTTAAAATGGATTGCATGATGCTATCACTACGCAAATATTTATTTCCCATTTCAGGATAGGTATAATCCGCATTACTTCTTGTACCGGGAGTAAAATTGATCAATTGCAAACCCATTTCTTTTGTCCAGGCACTAATGGTATCATTATACCATTCATAAGGAGGTAAATAAAATAAAGCGTCTTCTTTTTTTATACCAAATTTTTGCATTTCCGTGTAGGCGTTTTGCAGATCAGCGGTAAACTCTTCCTGCGAAACCAGGAGGCTGTCTCTCTTTTCCCAGGCGCAGTAAAGAAGGTGTTTATCAGAATGGCTTCCTAAATAATGACCATCCTTTTTCAACTTTTGAATTACTGGTTTAAAGGCCGGGTCACGGTAAAAATTCCCCGTAAAAAAGAAGGATCCGTGGATCTTACGATTTTTCAGGATTTTGGTAATAAAGGCAGCCCCATCACCAAATTCATCCGCGGTAAAGACCAGCGCTATATTTTTCTTTGTTGTATCTCCACGGATAATTGCTCCATGAGAAATGAGGGTATTATCCGGAAAAGAAATATTCTGTGCATCCGTAATTAGAACAAATTGACAAAGCAGGATAAAAATTAAATTGATTTTCAACAAAGTTTTCATTCATTTCTATTTAAGCGAATATCTTCATTATTCGGAAACATTCCCTTCAAGGACTGTGAATATTGGTTTAAAATCATTTGAAAAAATGGACAGGTTTGCTTTAGCACCGGGTTCAATTAATCCCAAATCTCTTCTGTTTATTACTTGTGCCGGATAGGTAGAAGCCATTCTCAAACTTTCATCCAGAGGAATAGCAGCATGTTCTACACAGTTCTTCACAGCTTCTAAAAGAGTCAGTCTGCTCCCGGATAATGTTCCGTCCGGAAGTGTGAATCTGTCCTTCTGTTTCACATGAATATAAGCACCCTCTTTCACCTCTTCCACGGCATCAGTTATTAAGAAAAGTCGCTCCTGCATGAGCTTTTTACTTAAAATAAGTGTATTGTAATCTACATGAATACCATCGGCTATTATACTCGCGTAGGCAGTTTTAGAAAGAAAGGCTGCTCCCGGCAAACCGGTATCCCGGTGATGCATAGACGACATAGCATTAAATAAATGGGTAGTCGTCGTGACTCCATTTTTAAAACCTTGTATCGCTTCTTCGAAAGTAGCATTGCTATGACCGGCGGAAACTACCACGCCATTATCTGTGAATAATTTTATTATTTCCCGGGAACACATTTCAGGAGCGAGAGTGATCATTTTTAAAACACCCGCCGCCGCTTCCAATAAACTTTCAACCTCCGCTCTTTCGGGACGTTTGATATACTCTATAATATGCGCACCTCTTTTAACTGGATTTAAATAAGGGCCTTCAAAGTGAAGTCCCAATAAAGCGGGATGCGGATTTTGCTTTACAATTTTAATCGCCTCTCTAAAAACATCAATGGAATTCGTAGCAAGGGTTAAAAGAAAGCCTGTAGTACCATTACTCACCAGGCTGTCAATCATGGATTTTAAAGCGGTTTTGGTAGGTTCATTCGAAAAAAGGTGGCCTCCTCCACCATATATTTGTAAGTCAATTAAGCCGGGTGCCAATACACCATTTTGACAATCTATTTTAATTGTATCTGAAGGAACAGAATCCTTCTCAACCAATCCTTTTATTTTATTCCCCTCTGTAAGGAGAATTTTATTACTTATTTTTTCTTTGCCTGTATAAATCGTAGCATTGAAAAAAGCGTGCTTCATAACTGTGAACTTTTTATTTGAAAATAATTATAGACTAACCCAATAAGCAAAAGGTAGTTAAAAAATTTTAAATAAGCAGTGCGACTAAAGTATAAAATTAATGAATACACGCAGATAAACGCAAATATAAATTCTAATTGCGAAAAATTAATTTTTTTCATAGGGAAAATTAGAGTTTAAAAACTAACTCCGTGCCTGCCTTATACATTACAAAATAAATAAACGCAAATAAACGCATGATTTTAAATAGGTAAATCCAGATTAAAAATGTTCCCTGAAATTTGTTCCTTTACTTTGCCTAAAAAAAATTGACACGCATAGGATTGATATCAGACACGCATAACTTTCTGGATGAAACTGTTTTTGAACATTTCAAAAACTGTGATGAAATATGGCATGCCGGCGATTTCGGATCAGCAGAAATTGCGGATAAATTAAGTTCTTTTAAACCATTGAGAGGAGTTTATGGAAACATAGATGGCTATGATATTAAAAGTATGTTGCCCGAACAAATGGTCTATGAATGTGAAGGGGTTAAAGTGTTGATGCGGCACATAGGCGGATATCCTCCCCGCTATAATGCCGAAACAAAAAAAGAACTGCTCATCCATAAACCGCAATTATTTATTTCCGGCCACTCTCATATTTTAAAGATCATGTACGATGAGAAACTACAATGCCTGCATATGAATCCGGGCGCAGCAGGAAAACATGGCTGGCATAAAGTAAGAACATTGATCCGTTTTACAATTGATGGAAAAGATATGAAGGATTGTGAAGTGATCGAATTATCCTGAACTAAAGAAATGAGTCCGGAAATTCATCATTTTAAAGCCTTTACCAACATTCACTTCAAGCTGGAATTGTGAGGGCATAAAATAAAAATATACATAAATATTGCGCGCTGTAAGTATCTTTAGCTGCATTTAAATTAAGGGTTTATGTTAAAAGTAGGCGTATTCGGGGTAGGTCATTTGGGAAAGTTCCATCTGAATAATTGGCAGGAAATAGAGGGAGTGAAAATAGTTGGATTCTATGATCCATCTAATCTTGAAGCGGCTGAGGTCAAAAAAACCTATGGCTTAAAAAGATTTAAAGAAGCGGCAGAACTAATGGACAGTTGTGATATTGTGGACATAGTAGCCCCTACTACCACACATTTTGAATTGTGCAAAATGGCCATACTGAAAAGTAAACATGTATTTGTGGAAAAACCTTTAGCCAATACCATGGCAGAAGCTAAGGAGATTGTAAAACTGGCTAAGGAAGCAAATATAAAGTTCCAGGTAGGCCATGTGGAAAGATTCAATCCGGCACTACTTGCAGCTAAAGAATATAATCTGCAGCCAATGTTCATAGAAGTACACAGGCTGGCACAATTCAACCCAAGAGGCACTGATGTGAGTGTGATACTGGATCTGATGATCCACGATATCGACATCATACTTTCCCTGGTAAAAGGAAATGTAAAAAGCATCCATGCCAATGGTGTAAATGTATTGAGCGATACGCCAGACATTGCCAACGTCCGGCTTGAATTTGATAATGGCTGTGTAGCAAACCTCACTTCTTCCCGTATCAGCATGAAGAAAATGCGAAAGATGCGCTTGTTTCAAAAGGATTCTTATATAGGTATTGACTTCCTGGATAAAAAGACGGAAGTTATAAAATACAAAACTCCTGATGACAAGAACGTTTTCTCCTTCGATATTGATACAAACCATGGTAAAAAGACTATTGCCATAGCTGCACCGGAAATTAAAGAGAACAATGCAATAATGATGGAACTTCTTAGTTTTACACAAGCTATTCTGAACAATACCAATACAGCAGTTACAGAAATTGACGGTTACAGGGCGATGGAAGTGGCTCATTTAATATTGGAAAAAATTAATCGAAACCAAATTATCTAATTTTAATTTAAACCGGATCTGACTAGCCGCTTACATACCCGTTTTTATTTATTGGGTGATTTTATTTCGGCAATGATCGCCTGGACTCTATTCTTTTGGATACATCGTTTGCTTGCATCAACTCCATTTGAATTTAACCAAAAGTTTATTGCCGGATTATTATTATTTCCGGCAGGATGGGTTATTTTTTATTCTCTGTTTGGCGCCTATAAAAATCTATATTACAAATCCAGGGGTGTCGAATTGCTCAACACACTTTTCAGCACTTTTCTGGGGACGATCATTTTATTTTCTATTTTAATGATTTATAAAAAAAACGAACCTCTGACTGGCTTTTTTAGAGAATTTTTTATTTTATATGGCTTACAGGCTTGCCTAACTTTCGTGGTAAGATTTTCATTTTTAACCAAAGCACATAATCAACTGCAACGAGGAGAGGTATGGTTTAATACAATCATTATTGGAAATCCGCGATCAGCTTTTTCCGTACAAGAAGCGATAGAAAAGAACATCGAAAAAACTGGTTACAAGATTTGTGGATTTTTGAATATTAATAATAATCCTGCGCACACAAATCGTCACCTCCATTGTTTTGGTGATTTATCAAACCTCAGTATTATCGTTGACGAACAAAAAATAAGTGAAGTAATTATTGCTTTAAGCCATGAAGAAAGAAATATCCTTCCGGATATTCTAAGGTTATTGGCTGAAAAAGATGTTAATGTAAAATTACAGCCTGATCAGGCAGATATATTGAGTGGCTCTCTCCGTACGACAAATATTATGGGAGTACTGCTTATCGAAATGCACACAGGCTTAATGAATCCCTGGCAGCAAAATATAAAACGCCTGGTAGATGTAATCTTATCTCTTGCGGGCTTCATATTTTTATCTCCATTGATCGTCTACACAGCCATTCGATCAAAATTCTCTTCCAAAGGACCTGTCTTCTTTTCGCAGGAAAGAGTTGGGTTTAAAGGTAAAATATTCCATATCCATAAATTCAGGTCCATGGTGCCCAACGCAGAAAAAGATGGCCCCAGGCTAAGTAGTGACCATGATAACAGAATAACCTCCTGGGGAAAGATCATGCGCCAGTGGAGATTAGATGAACTTCCCCAACTCTGGAACATTTTAAAGGGTGACATGAGCCTGGTTGGGCCACGGCCAGAAAGGCAGTATTACATAGATCTCATAACCAAGGAGCGCCCGGAATATAAATTATTACTAAAAGTAAAACCCGGACTGACCAGTTGGGGAATGGTTAAGTTTGGGTATGCAGAAAATCTACAGCAGATGATAGAGAGAATGAAATATGACATCATTTACATCGAAAATATTTCACTGGCTCTGGATTTTAAAATTATGCTCCATACTTTAAAAATTATTTTTTCCGGAAAAGGGAAATAAATGCTTGATCTTTTTTAAAAAAAAATCATCAACAGTTTCAACCCTCTAAAGTATCCGTCTTATATATTATCTATCAATTTATTACATTTTCATTAAATAGTATTTTCGAAAAAAGGCGAACACCCTTTCACAAAAAAATAAAACGATGTTTAAAATATAAACGCCTCAACCTTTCGAATACAGTCCTGAGCAACTTCAACAAACTTTCCCCATTAGCCAATAAACACGGCCAAAAAGCGTTGAATATTTACATGCATTTTATTCTAACACCCCATTAGAAACGAAATCGCCACCTATGAAAAAACGTTACCCTAAAATATTATTTTTTTTATTGCTCTGTTTCCATGCATCGATATCGCGGGCACAAAACTGTATGCTGCTTACTGCAACTATAGAGACAAATGAATCCAGGTGTGCATCAACCGGATCAATAGGAATTACAGCTACAGGCGGTTCCGGATCATATAAGTACAAAGTAGAAGGGCCGGTAAACATAAATTTCACTACCTCCAGTTATATTACCGGTCTCTCCGCCGGAATATATACTGTTATCGTAAATGATATTGTTAGTAATTGCACCTATACAAAAAAGGGGGTAACTGTGGCCGGATCATACCAGGATCCGCGCTTTGGATTGGAAGGATTCAATGTAACCTGTGATAATGGGAATAATGGTGCAATTAAAGCTTTTGGCTTGGAACACGGTATTGCACCTTTTTCCTATACCATCGTTACACCTTCTCCCATGGGTGTGGGCACGACGAACATTACAGGTATTTTTGAAAACCTCATAGCCGGAGATTACAGTATTCAATTAAGTGATTCCTGTGGTGGTATTCAAACCCGGACTGTAACGATTAACAATTATACATGGAAAATAGATTCGCATACTTTTACAAAATTCTCCTGCGATTCTGCTCAAGGTTCTATACGAGCTTCTGATAGCAGGGGCAACGTCAGCACAATTCAGGGAATCCAGGGATTTTATTATGGGTACGTCACCCCTTCCGGTGATACTACCTGGTCTGCAGATGCCAATTTTAGAATTGG
>JBBSUB010000235.1:0-6649 GCA_038235345.1 Chitinophagales bacterium | reverse complement strand
CATTCGGCATATTACCAAAAACCATTTCTGTTATATTTGAAATTGGTTTTCTTCGTTTTTCAAGAAAATTATCTTTCCCTTCAACTAAATACGGATTTATATTTTTGACCTTAACCTCATGCGGTTCAGAATTTATATTCTCATACTCATAAATACTTTTATCATTTACATCATAATTGGCAAACCCAATAATTACGACATGCACCGCGGCATTACTTTTTGCCTCATTCCCCCATTTAAAAGTTCGATGAGCAAAATGAATTTTTATTTTGTAAGTATTGAATAACAAATTCCATAAAATACCTACCTGCTCACCTTGAGAAATAGAGTTAGTGGAAACAAATGCAGTCCTGGTTAATTCCGACTGATTTTTACCGCTTGTTTTATGATGGTCTTGCATGTACACTGCAGCTTTCAAATACCAGGCAGCCACATAATCCAATACTCCCGCACCTTTTACACCATCAAAAATCAATTTTATATCATGTTTCTGTTCTTCATTTTGCCACGCTTTTCCCACAAACGGCGGATTCCCCAAAATATAATCAAACTTCTGCAACCCTTTTTCCCAAGGCAGCGGCTCTATCAGGCTTTGCCAATGTATGCGCAGTGCATTTCCATGGACTATTGTTGCGCTTTTCTTTAAAGGCAGACGCACATAATATTCACCAAAGGCTTCACTGGCCCGCATATTCATCTGGTGATCAATCAGCCACATGGCTACCTGCGCTATTTGCGCCGGAAACTCTTCGTACTCTACACCATAGAATCTGTCCACATCCAACAGAAAATAATGATCTATCCCCGTAACGGTCTGATTCTTCAATAACAATTTTACGATGTCCATTTCCAACATCCGCAATTCACGATAAGCAATAATGAGAAAGTTTCCGCAACCACAAGCAGGATCCAAAAAGCGAAGCTGACTGATTTTATGATGCAGCTTTTTCAATTTGTTGTCATTGCCTTTAGAACTATCAAATTCCTTCCACAAATCATCCAGGAATAAAGGTTTTATGAGTTTTAAAATATTCTTTTCACTGGTATAATGTGCTCCAAGATTGCGCCGTTCCACCGGGTTCATCACACTTTGAAACAAGGAACCAAATATGGCTGGCGATATTTTACCCCAATCTAACTGGCTGCAATTGAGCAAGGTTGTTCGCATGGCACTGTCAAAACTGGCCGTGGGTAGTTGTTCTTCAAAAAGTTTCCCGTTTACATATGGAAATACCGCCAAACTTTCTTCAATGTTTGTAAACCGTTTTTCTTTTTGTGTGTTCAATACCTGAAAAAGCTGGGATATACGCGCTGCAAGATCGCTTCCATCTTCATTTGTATGCAAATCAATATACTCCAGGAAAATTCCTTTTTCAAAAATATTTGTATCATCCGCAAAGAGGCAAAATAGTAAGCGCACGAGATACAATTCCAGAAAATGACCGCTATAGCCGATGGAATTTAATTTATCGTGCAGTTTGCCCATCAACAGGGCGGCTTCTATATTTACAGGATCCTGTTCTTTATAAGTTCGCTTTTCGTACCCGGCTATGAAGCCAAACAAATGCACATTTTCAACCAGGTTGTTCAGTGTGAATTGATGCGATGCATTTTCTTCCAGATCGTACAGATGGAATTTTTCAAAATCGCTCACCAGTATATATCTCGGAAGTTCCTTTTCTTTCAGGCCGGGAAAATAATCCTTCGCCTGCCTGTAAGCTTTTTCTAAATTTTTGCCGCGGCTCTTATGTTCTATTAATATATGGCCCTTCCAAAGAAGATCAATATAGCCTTGTCTGTCATCAAGCTTTCGAACCTGCTGCTCAAAAGTAGCTACCCTGCGCCTGCTGATTCCAAAAATATTAAAGAAATCATCCCAAAAGGATTTGGCTTCCGCATGTTCATTTACTTCATCTTTCCATTCGTTGGAAAAAGCTAAAGCGCGACTTTTTATTTCATTCCAGCTTAAAGGCATATCAGCAATTCGTTAAGGTACAAATTAAGGGATATTATATTGATTAAAAACATATAGTTGATTTTGGATGGATTTCAATATGTAGCATCGTCACGTTGAAAGTGGGCGGTAAAGACACCGCCCACCGCGCGTCGCCCGGGGTTGGTGTCCCAGCAACCCGCGACAAATTGAAACACCCTTGATTTTTTAAAATTCACTATTCCTGAATGTACATTTTGCTCATCTATATTTTTAATCCCTGGTTTAGTGTATAAATCTTTTTGACTTTCTCTTTCATCTTTTGCTTCAACTCTGTAATCTTTTGACTTTACTTTTTTTCCTTCTGCCTCTTCTTTTCCATCTTCTGGTTAGACTTCCCGCCAAATGAAAGAAGTTGATAAGAATCAAGCTAAACAAAATCGTTTTTTGAAGGAGATTTGAACAAAACAAACCGAAAGAAATCTTTATTCCTATTTTTTAATAATGTTAATCAGTTGCCGGTATGATTAAAAACATCGTATTCTTCACATTTAGCTTGATATTATAAGTGTACATTACACCCCTAACTCATTTAAACAGTGTGATATAAATCACCATGGCTAATTCAGATAAAACACCCAAAATACTTTCCAAGAATCTATTCCCGGTTGTAGGCATAGGTGCATCGGCCGGAGGCCTGGAAGCATTTAAAAAATTAATACAAGCTATTCCTGAAAATTCCGGCATGGCTTATATTCTCGTACAACATTTACATCCTGAATATGATAGTGCCTTACCGGAAATTCTGCAAAGGACGACTAAAATACCTGTTGTGGAAATAAGTGATAATGTGCGTGTATCTCCTAACCATATTTATGTTATTCCTTCCAATAAGATACTTATAGCAACAGATGGTATTTTAAAATTAAGTCCCCGGCCAGCTTCCAGGAATAAACTGAATTTGCCCATAGATATTTTCTTCTCATCTCTGGCGGAAGTGCACCAGGCACATTCGATCGGAGTACTATTATCGGGTACCGGCGCAGATGGTACTTCCGGATTAAAAGATATAAAAGAACAGGGCGGATTAACCTTTGCCCAGGATCTCACTTCTGCTACTTACGATGGTATGCCTAAAAGTGCTATTGATGCAGAGGTGGTAGATTTTATTCTTGCGCCCGAAAAAATTCCTGAAAGATTGATGGAGTTGCAGCAATCATTTACTATTTCTTCTTCCACCGACGAGCATACTTCAAAAGATAAAATAAATGATGCGGTATTCAAGGAGATACTTGCCCTGGTCCGGGCACGCGCAGGAGTAGATTTCAGCTTTTACAAACAAACCACTATTCGAAGGCGCATCATTCGCAGGCTGATCATTCTTCGTTTGGAAACAATTAAAGAATATCTTAATTATCTCAAAAAAAATACGGCGGAACTGGATCTTTTATTCCAGGATATGCTCATATCGGTCACCTCCTTTTTTAGGGACAAAAGTACGTTCGATACTTTATGCGAAACAGTTTTTCCGGAAATTATAAAAAACAAAACACTCATTAATCCACTGCGCATCTGGATAGCAGGCTGCTCCACAGGGCAGGAAACTTATTCAATGGCAATTTGTGTTCAGGAATATTTGAATGAACAGGATATTTCCGTTAAGGTCCAAATCTTTGCGACGGATATTTCTGAAAAATCGATTCAAAAAGCCAGAGGCGGCACTTATTCAAAGAAAGAATTAGAGGGGGTTTCAGAAATACGCCTGCAACAATTTTTCAGTAAAAAAGATAGTGATTTTCAGGTAAATAAACAGATAAGAGATATGTGTGTTTTTGCCACGCATAATTTCGTAAAAGATCCCCCGTTTGCAAAGATGGATATGATAAGTTGCCGCAATGTGCTGATTTATTTAGAGCCTTTTTTGCAAAAAAAAGCTCTAACCATATTTCATTATGCACTTAATGATAAAGGAATTCTGCTATTAGGAAAATCAGAAACCACCGGAAGTTCTTCCGATCTGTTTGATCCTTTTGGAAAAAATGATAAATTGTATAGCAGGAAGGATACGCCGGGAAGATTTATGAATGTAACAAGCGGTCACAGCGAGACATCGATCGCCGATAACAATTATTTTTTGCGAAATAAAGAGGGAAAATCAGATGATTATCAAAAAAATGCAGATGATATTTTACTTGCAAAATATACACCGGTAGGAGTAATCGTCAATGATCGGTTTGACATAGTACAATTTCGTGGTTACACAAGGGATTATTTAGAATCATCCCCCGGAAAAGCCAGTTTGAATGTATTAAAAATGGCCAAAGAGGGCCTGGCTTTTGAGATGCGCAATGCGCTGAACAAAGCAAAAGCTACCGGCGAGACTTTTATCAAGGAAGGCATTCCAATCAACAAAGGAAAAAAAGACATTGCCATTGAAGTAATCCCATTGTCCGACACGATCGATCCTTATTTCCTGATTCTGTTTAAAGAAATACCCACTCTAAACAAGGAGCAATCGATAATTAGCACGGACCAATCCGTTCAAAGCTCCCATCTCAAACGTGTTGAGCAATTGGAAAAAGAGTTGGCCCAGGCACGGGAAGATATGCGCGGTATTACAGAAGAACAGGAAGCGGCAAATGAAGAACTGCAAAGCTCCAATGAAGAACTGCTGAGTGGCAGTGAAGAATTGCAAAGCCTGAATGAGGAATTAGAAACCAGTAAAGAAGAATTGCAAAGCACCAACGAGGAATTGATTACGGTGAACCAGGAACTTTACGATCGAAATGAAGAGTTGAATCTAAGCCGGCAGTTTGCTAATGCTACTATTGCTATACTTCATGAACCACTACTGGTGCTTGACAAAAATTTTCTCATCAAAAGTGCCAATAAATCCTTTTATAAAACTTTTGAAATAACCGAAGATAAAACCCTGGGGAAAAATTTATTTGAATTGCAGGATAATGGCTGGAACATCCCGGGATTGCGCAAAGAATTGGAAAAAATCCAGAAGGAAAAAGAAAAAATGATCGAAGTAGAGATCGTTTTTGTATTTCCCGTTATAGGAGAACGGATCATTTGTTTTAATATTCAGCCAATAAACAGGGAGAGTGGTGAGCAGTTGATTTTGGTGGCTATGGACGATATTACTGTAAGAAAAAATGCAGAGCAAATACGAATTATATCACAGCAGAAACTGGAGCAAAATGCCGAAATGATTCACACCATGTATATGAATTCTCCGGCATCCATATGTACTTTGCAGAGTCCAAAACATATTTATACGCTGGTAAACCCCGCTTACCAAAAATTATTTGGCAAGCGTGAAATAGTAGGCAAACCATTAATGGAGGCCCTTCCTGAAATGGAAGGCCAGGGCTTTGATGCAATTCTTGACAAAGTATATAATACAGGGGAAATCTTTATTGGTAATGAAGTTCTGGTAAAACTTGCGCGGGATGAAGGTCTTTTGCCTGAAGACCGGTATTTTAATTTCTCCTATCAGCCAATGTTTAATGTAGATAAAAAAATAGACGGCATTCTTGTATTTGGCTACGAGGTCACAGATCAGTTCCTGGCAAAAAAACAAGGTGAAAGGAATATGAGACTGTTATTAGAAACTATTTACCAGATAACAATAACTGCTACGCCACAAGGGCAGATTACTTTTTATAATAAATATTATCTTGATTATGCCGGCTTGACCTTTAAGGAGGCAGTAGCTCCAAAGGGTTGGAAAAATATTGTACATCCGGAAGATGTGGAGG
Source organism: Chitinophagales bacterium (assembly GCA_038235345.1). Classification (GTDB taxonomy): domain Bacteria; phylum Bacteroidota; class Bacteroidia; order Chitinophagales; family Chitinophagaceae; genus Ginsengibacter. Next base: position 949 of record JBBSUB010000235.1, on the reverse strand, counting down.
AGGCTATTAAAGCAGCACATACCTCCATTTTAACTGGTCAGGATTTTTATAAGGAACTAAGGTTAAAAAGAAAAAGTGATGATACCTACCGTTGGCACCTGGGAAGGGCTACGGCCATAAAGGATAATCACGGTATAATCACGTCATGGGTAGGTGCCGCTACTGATATTCAGGAGCAGAAAATGAAAGATCAGAAGAAGGATGAATTTATTGGCATTGCGAGCCATGAAATGAAAACTCCTCTTACAACAGCAAAAGCCTACCTGCAATTATTAGAACTTACTTTTCCTAAAGAAAATAAAGAAGCTATTCTTTATGCAGAAAAAGCCAGCAAATCTATTACACGGCTTAATGATTTGATTGGTGAACTATTGGATGTAAGTAAAATACAAAGCGGCAAATTAGATTATAGCATGACCCATTTCAACTTCAATGATATGATAGACAATACCATTGAACAAATGCAATATTCGTCGCAGGAGCATAAGATCAATAGAACAGGAAAAGTAACATCTCAAATGACAGGAGATAGGGACAGGCTGCAACAGGTAATAATTAATCTATTGAGTAATGCTATAAAATATTCACCGGATGCCGATAAAGTTTCCATACATATTTCGGAAGGAAAGGATAAGCGACACCCGGGAGTAGAAACCATAACAGTGGCAGTAAAAGACGAAGGTATCGGGATGTCTAAGCATAATATTGATAAAATATTTGAAAGATATTACCGTGTGGAAGACGCTTCCATAAAATTCCAGGGATTGGGTATCGGCTTATTCATCTCTTATGAAATTGTGCAACGTCACCAGGGAGAAATTTGGGTAGAAAGTGAATTGGGCAAAGGAAGTACTTTTTATTTTTCTGTACCGGTAAATGAGGGATAACCGATTTTTAAAAAAAGTTGCCGGCGATTCGCTGATTATATTTTAACCAACTGTATAAAAAT
>JBBSUB010000234.1:0-6743 GCA_038235345.1 Chitinophagales bacterium | reverse complement strand
TGGATTAGCCATAGTTGATATGATCAAAAAGAAAAACATCAGGATAAAGAGAATATCATTCAATGGCCCTGTATCCAGTTCCGTTTCATCACTTTTAAATTTCCTTCTTATACTCATTGGGTTGGGTGTTGGGTATTAGGTGTCAGGTGTCAGGTATCAGGTATCAGGTGTTGGGTATTGGGTATTGGGTATAAAATTTAACCACTCAACAATTTAACCATTTAACCATTCAACCATTTAATAACACTATCTCGTTGGTTCCTGTAGAATGTCAGCGAATTCTGCGCTGGCAATTTCCATTCTATTTTCGATGCGGTTGATTTGCGCAGCGAGGTAACTATGACCAATATACGCTAATATACCAATAATTAAACCGGTAGCAGAGGTGATCATCTTTATATAAATACCGTCTGCAATTGTATTAGGTGTGTATTCTGTACTTGCAGCAATTCCTTTAAAAAGAGCAAGCATTCCTATAATAGTACCCAAAAATCCAAAGAGAGGTGCAATTCGAGCCACAATTGAAATAATGGATAAATTCTTTTCCAATTTATATAATTCAAGAACGCCTACATTTTCCATGCTTTTTTCAATAGCATCAATAGGTTTACCTATACGCTGAATGCCCTTATCAATAATCCTTGCAACCGGGTTATCATTATTCTTAGAAAAACTTCTGGCTGCGTTAACATTTCCGCTTACAATATGATCACGAACAATGCGCATAAAATTATTATCAAGCCTTGCTGCCTTATTAATGGCGATTAACCTTTCGAAAAAGAAATACAAAGCTCCGACAAAAAGCAAACCGAGAGGAATCATCAAAACACCACCACTGACTAAGACCTCCCATAAATTTTGAACTTTCGGGGCGGCCGCTTGTGTAATAGTGCTGGAATCTGTCTGCAGAAAAAATAGGTTCATTGAATTAGGTTTGGTGACAAATATAAAATCTAATTTGATAAATGTAAGATGCAGGAAAAATCAATACCAAAATTTAACGTTATTGTTAAAAATTAAATTACAATACGGGAATAATCTTTGAAATCATTTCGTATACCATCTTTATTTATAAAATAGTCCGAAGGACAATGAGTAAATATTAGATGGTATAATCCCGATTCAAGAACCATTTTTGGAATATTTACCATCACATTCGGTATTATTTCCGGTCAGCGCAGTTTTGTTTTTTGGTTCATTAACCGGTAAAAATATCTAGGATTCACGATGCACATTATCCATTGAAAAGGACGGCAGACATACACTCCAGTACTCACAGGCTTCAGTAAACGGATTGGAATATCTAACCCGGCTTCCCTTTTTGATCAGGATACTTTCACCGGATTTCACTTCTATGCTATCCCCGTCCACTTCAAACAATTTTTTCCCTTTGCTCACCAAAGTATATTCATCAAACTCCGGATTTTGAAATGGTTCACTCCAACCCGGAGGTGCCACCATATGGGCAATACTGATATTTTTAGAATCTGTAGTGGCATTTCCAAAATGTTCCTCTATGATTTTTCCATCTGTAGTGGGAACTTTAAAAGGATTGGATTGTTTGAAATAAGGCATTGGTAAATAATTTAAAAAAAATCAGGAAATTACTGAATGAAAGAGAGACAAAAGAAGTTTTAAGATTTTTCTTCCCAGATCATACTCAAGTGTACAATCGTTTCCGCCGCCTTAGCCATATCATTCACACTAATCCACTCTTGTTTGGAATGGATTGCCTGCATGCCGGTAAAAATATTCGGACAAGGCAAGCCCATAAAACTTAACCTGCTTCCATCCGTACCACCACGAATACTTTCTGTGGCCACATCAAGCCCAGTACGATTGATTGCTTCAGCGGCGTAAGCAACTACCTGGGGATAATTATCCAGCACATCTTTCATATTTCTGTATTGCTCATGAAGGGTGAATTCGATGGATGCTCCTAAATAGTGAGAAACAATATCTTCCGCAATTTTTTTTAATCGCGTTCCATGTTCTTTTAATTTTTCATTATCAAAATCACGGATGATAAATTCCAGAACTGCTCTTTCTGCAATGCCTTCAAAACGTATTGGGTGCACAAATCCCTCTTTCTTTTCCGTTGCTTCGGGTGCCCATTCATTTGTAGGTAAAGCATGCAGAATTTCCCCGCCGATTTTCAATGCATTCACCAATTTGTTTTTAGAGTAACCGGGATGCGCAATAACGCCATGAATAACAATTTTGGCACCATCGGCACTAAACGTTTCATCCTCCAGGCTTCCCGCTTCACCACCGTCCAAAGTATAACCGAATTCTGCACCTAATCTTTCCATATCAATCATGGCAGTGCCTTCTCCTATCTCTTCATCCGGAGTAAAAAGAATTTTTATTTCACCATGCTTTATCGATGGATTTTTCATTAAATATTCTGCAGCCTGCATGATAGCAGCAACACCGCCTTTGTCATCTGCGCCTAATAAGGTGCGCCCACTTGCGGTGATAATATCTGCACCAATTTGTTTATTCAAATAAGGATGAGTTACCGGAGAAATCACCTGCGTTGGATCGTCTGGTAAAGTGATCGATTCGCCATTGTAATTTTTATGAAGAAGCGGTTTCACATCCGTACCACACGCATCCGGAGCAGTATCTACGTGGCTACAAAAACAAATCACCGGAACAGACTTTTCAGTATTGGAAGGAATTGTCGCATAGACATAACCGTAAGGATCCATTTCTGCATCATCGATTCCAATAGATTTTAGTTCCTCCACTAAAATTTTACTTAGATCCTTTTGTTTTTCAGTAGATGGATGTTTGCCGCTTTGCGGATCACTTTGGGTGTCTATCTGCACATAACGCATAAAACGATTAGCAATGGCTGATTTATTGATTTCTATTGACATGGAAGATTATTTTGAATTAAATAAATAAAAGCAGTGGATAGATTCAGTGAACCCACTAATAGCAGAAATATTAAAAGTATACCTGCATTATAACGAAATTAAATTATTACAACGAATTACGTGTAGGGACAAGTCGCGAAATATCCCTTTGTTTTAAAGACAGGTCGCGACCTGTCCTTACTAAATCAATTTCTCCAATACAAAATGGACAATGGGACAAAAAGTAGAATTCTTTAAAGTAATGGCAGGCCGTTTAAGAAATACATCTTCATCCGTGTAAGGAAAACGATGGCAATCGGAAGGCCTGTCTTCGTAAATAGTACAATAATTATCATCTCCTAAAAAGGGACATGGGCTTGTCTTTGTAACGTAATCCCCATCAGAATCCAGGCGTAAATACGTTTGAATAAAAACGCCTTCTTTCATTTTCATATGTTTGGAGATTCTTTTGATGTCCGGTGTTTTAAACCGGGGAGAAAAATTCCGGCAACAATTTGCGCAAGAGAGGCAATCTATTTTTTCAAATGCTTCTTCATGTAAATCAGGTAATTTCTTTAAAACCGTATTCTTATCAGCCCTTTTTAAAAAATTGGCGTATTTCTTCTGGTTTTCCGCAGATTTCCTTTCCCAATTTCCTTCAACTTCCTCTTTCATTAATATTATTTTTTACTTATACAAGCGGTTTGAAACATGCTTTCCCGGATATCTATTTCCAATTTTGGACATAAAAACATTATTGTGAAAAACATGTGACAAAATTACCTGAATAAACCATCAAACAATTGTCAAAATTGAAATTTGGCTAATTTTATAATGTAACTTTGCGCCTCAAATTCAATTTTAAAGGAAATTTTATGAATCTATTTGATAAACAATCTGCTGATTTTACAGTGAGACATGTCGGGCCAAATGAAAAAGAAACCATGGAAATGCTTGATGTGATTGGAATTCAATCTATTGATGAATTAATGGATAAAACCATTCCAGCCGGCATAAGAATAAAGGAAAACCTTGATCTTGAAGGTCCCATGAGTGAATCAGATTATTTAGCGGAATTGAAAAGTGTGGCTGTAAAGAATAAAATTTTCAAATCCTATATCGGACAAGGATATTATGACACCTTCACCCCTTCAGTGATCTTACGAAATCTTTTTGAAAACCCGGGATGGTACACACAATACACTCCGTACCAGGCAGAAATTGCGCAGGGACGTTTAGAGAGTTTGTTGAACTTCCAGACTATGGTGAGTGATCTGACCGGTTTACCTATTGCCAATGCAAGTTTACTTGATGAAGGAACGGCAGCCGCTGAAGGAATGGCGATGCTTTTTAATCATAAAAACAAAAACACGGACCATATTACTTCCGGGAAGTTTTTTGTGGACGAAAAAATCTTCCAACAAACAAAAGATATTTTAATTACCCGCGCAAAACCGGTTGGAATAGAATTAGTATTCGGTCAGTTTCAGCAAGCAAAATTAAATGACGAATATTTTGGAGCCATCGTGCAATATCCGGATAGTGAAGGAAATGTGGAAGATTATCAGGCATTTATAGAAAGTGCTCATTCAGTAAATGTCCGTGTGGTAATGGCTACTGATCTGTTAGCTCTTACATTATTAAAATCTCCCGGAGAATTAGGAGCTGATGTAGCGATCGGTTCTTCTCAAAGATTTGGTGTGCCCATGGGCTACGGCGGGCCGCATGCTGCTTTCTTTTCAACAAAAGATGAATTCAAAAGAAATATTCCCGGACGTATTATTGGCGTAAGTATCGATGCTCAAAACCAACGTTGCCTGCGCATGGCCCTGCAAACACGCGAACAACATATCCGTCGTGAAAAAGCAACTTCAAACATTTGTACAGCCCAGGCATTGCTGGCAAATATGGCAGCGATGTATGCCGTTTACCACGGACCGCAAGGATTGACCGAAATCGCAAAAAGAATTACTATCCTGGCGCGCGCCCTGGCTGAAAATCTCCAGGAAAGTGGTTATGAGTTAATCAATAAGAATTATTTCGATACGCTTACTTTTAAAGTGGATGATGCTGAGCATTTAAAAGAAACAGCAGAAGAAAATGAAATGAACTTTCATTTCTCCGGAGATTTAATAACTATTTCCCTGGACGAAACAACGTCAAAAAGCGATATACTGAATATCATCATTGTATTTAATGAAGCCAAAGGAGATGAAGCCGCCTCAGTGGATTTTGAGGACGATGTAAGCCTGGAAAATATTCCTGCGGCATTGCAGAGAAGCTCCAAATTCCTGGAGCATCCTGTGTTTAATAGTTTCCATAGCGAGACAGAAATGATGCGCTACTTGAAAAGACTGGAAAATAAAGATCTTTCCCTGACACATTCCATGATTTCTTTGGGTTCATGCACCATGAAATTAAATGCGGCGACAGAATTAATCCCTGTTAGCTGGCCTGAATTCGGAAGAATTCATCCATTTGCTCCGGCATCTCAAACTGAAGGCTATAATTTCCTGATAAAAGATCTTGAAAATTTACTCAGCACAATCACCGGTTTTCATTCTTGCAGTCTGCAACCAAACAGTGGTGCCCAAGGTGAATTCGCGGGATTATTGGCTATTAAAAGATATCATGAAAGCCGGAAAGAAGGAAACAGAAATGTGATACTGATTCCTATTTCCGCACATGGCACAAACCCTGCAAGTGCTGTGATGGCGGGCTTTAAAGTAGTCGTTACCAAATGTGATGACCAGGGTAATATTGATATTGCTGACCTAAGAACACAGGCGGAAAAACATAAAAATTCTCTTGCAGGATTGATGGTTACTTACCCGTCTACGCATGGTGTATTTGAAGAAGGCATTAAAGAAATATGCGCCATCACCCATGAGAATGGTGGACTTGTTTATATGGATGGTGCCAATATGAACGCACAGGTTGGATTTACTTCTCCCGGATTTATCGGAGCGGATGTATGTCATTTGAACCTGCATAAAACATTCGCTATTCCACATGGTGGCGGCGGACCAGGCATGGGCCCTATTTGCGTAAATGAAAAATTAGCGCCGTTCTTACCCGGTGTTAATGGTAAAGGAGAAGTAAGTGCTGCCAAATATGGTTCAGCAAGTATTCTTTTGATCAGTTATGCCTACATAAAAATGCTGGGTGAAAGTGGCTTAAGAAAAGCAACACAATATGCGATTCTGAATGCCAATTACATGAAGGAAAAATTGAAGGCTAATTTCAAAATATTATTTACGGGCAAGAGCGGTACCTGTGCGCATGAATTCATTGTTGACCTTCGTCCTTTTAAAGCAAGTGCCGGTATAGAAGCAGAAGATATAGCGAAAAGATTGATGGATTATGGTTTTCATGCTCCTACTCTCAGTTTTCCGGTTACAGGAACCATCATGATTGAACCAACGGAAAGTGAGAACAAGCAGGAGCTTGATCGCTTTTGTGATGCCTTGAATTCTATCTACGAGGAAATTAAAAGTATCGAAAACGGAGAAGCAGATAAAACAGATAATGTATTGAAAAATGCTCCGCATACATTAGATGTTATTACGACAGATGAATGGAACCATTACTATTCACGCAGCAAAGCTGCCTTCCCGTTACCTTATTTAAAAGAAACGAAGTTCTGGCCAAATGTGAGCCGGGTGAATAACACCTATGGTGATAGAAACCTCATTTGCACCTGTGAGCCGGTGGAAAGTTATATGGAAGTGGAATAAATAGGGTCTGCTGATTTTATTTAGATCCTTTACTGTCGTGATTATTATTGAAATTTGTTTGAATTAAATGCAAGCAAATATGGCCAAGGCATTAAAAAACCGTGCATCCAAGTATAAATATGTTAGTCCATCTCAACTAACT
>JBBSUB010000233.1:0-6856 GCA_038235345.1 Chitinophagales bacterium | reverse complement strand
GGATACTGTTTTGGTCATTCAACAACCCGAAAATGCGCCGGTTTATGGAGGATTTCAACAGGTATATCCGATGCCTTTTTTTAAGCAGGTAAAAATTGATTTTGATGCGCACCGTGAAGATGACAATATCGATTTTTATTATGAACGGAACATTCTTCAAATGCTTTCCAGGGAAGGTCCAAAAGCTGCTGTGGGCGATGTGAATGGGGATGAACTTAAGGATTTATTCATTGGTGGCACGAAGGGATTTCCCGGACATGTTTATCTGCAAACCAGTAAAGGGAGTTTTAAAAAAATGAAGCAACCTGCATTTGATCAATACATCGATTTTGAAGATGGAGCAGTCGTCTTTTTTGATGCCGATGGAGATGGCGATCTGGATCTATTCATAGGTCCGGGAGGAAACAGCAGCCAGGTTTTTAGCCGGCAAATGCAGAACAGGTTATTTAAAAATGATGGCAAGGGTCTTTTTACCATTGATGCACAGGCATTGCCTCCAAATGGAATGAATATCTCGGTAGCCATAGCGCATGATTTTAACGGAGATGGTTACACGGATCTTTTTATAGGAGGACGAAATACACCAAGAGAATACGGGATCACGCCCACCAGTTATGTATACCTCAATGATGGCAAGGGACATTTTACAGATGTTGCCAAAACACTGAATCCGGATATCGTGAATATCGGCATGGTAACAGGTGCCACCTGGGCAGATTTAACCGGTGAAGGTAAAAAGGAATTGATTATAGCAGGGGAGTGGATGGCACCACGAATATTTTCTTACAACGGGCAAAAATTTGTGGAAATAAAATCCAATCTAAATAAACTTTTTGGGATGTGGCAAACAGTGTTGGCCACAGATGTAAATGGTGATGGGAAAACAGATCTTGTTTTGGGAAATATCGGTGAGAACTTCTACCTGCGGCCGGATTCAGCAAATCCTGTAAAATTATGGATCAATGATTTTAATAAGAATGGCAGCCAGGATAAAATATTGACTTATACGGTAGATGGAAAAGACAAACCTGTTTTTCTAAAACATGAATTCCAGGATCAGATCCCCGCGATTAAAAAACAAAATCTCAAACATGAGGATTATGCCGTGAAGTCTATGCAGGAGTTATTCCCGCCGGATGTTATCCGGAATTGTACGATGAAATCCTGGAATTATTGTTCTTCCATTGTGGCCATCAACCTGGGTAGCGGGCAATTCAGGATAGAGAAATTACCTGCCATGGTGCAGCTTTCTTCCGTTAATAAAATTCATGCGATGGATGTAAATAATGATGGAATAAAAGATCTTGTTTTTGGAGGTAATCTCTTTACTTTCCTTCCACAATTTGAGCGCCTGGATGCCAGTTTTGGAGATGTGCTCATAAATGATGGGAAAGCAGATTTTAAATGGATTGGTCAACAACGGTCAGGCTTAAACGTAAGTGGAATGGTCAGGGATATTGTAGAAATTCCCTACAGAGATGAATCCAGGATCTTATTTTTATTAAATGATGATTTTCCTTTGATGTACAAGCTAAAAAGCGGATTGAATAATCAAGTATCCGCACCCGTTTTAAAGTAAATTATGAACAAATACAGGAATATAAGTGTCTGGTTGTTTGCATCTTTATTGGTGCTGCTGGGGTGTCAGTCAAAACCTACTATTCCTGCACTCTTTGAAGTCGTTTATCAAAAGATAACCGGCCTGGATTTCGTGAATGAATTGACCCCTACCAAAGAATTCAATATTTTCAAATACCTCTACTATTACAATGGTGCCGGCATTGGTGCCGGGGATTTTAATAATGATGGAAAAATCGATCTTTTTTTTGCAGCCAATCAGGGGCAGGACCGGCTGTATCTGAACGAGGGGAAACTTAACTTCAAAGACGTAACAACTGAAGCAAAAATTCCACTGGATAGTTCCTGGTCAACGGGTGTTTCGGTTGTAGATATTAATAATGACGGTCTGCTGGATATCTATATTTGTCGCGTAGGAAAATATGAAAATCTGGATAGCCGCAACCAGTTGCTGATCTGCCAGGGGATAGATGAAAATGGTGTGCCTTTTTACAAGGATATGGCAAAAGAATATGGCCTTGATTTTAAAGGATTTTGTACACAGGCAGTTTTTTTTGATTACGATATGGACGGCGACCTGGATATGTACCTGATGAATCATTCCATTCATCAAAATGGAACTTTTGGAATCCGGGAAAAATTGCTGGCTACAAAAAGTTCCATTTCCGGCGACAGACTTTTTCGAAATAATGACGACAATACTTTTACAGAAGTGACCGATATTTCTGGCATTCATAGTTCTGTGTTGGGCTATGGTTTAGGAATCACCGTTTCCGATATTGACCTGGATGGATACCCGGATATTTATGTTGGAAACGACTTTCATGAGAATGATTATCTATATATTAACCAGCGGAATGGTACTTTTAAAGATGAACTCACGCAGAAAATAATGCACACCAGCCAGTTTTCAATGGGCGTAGATATAGCGGATTTAAACAATGACGGTTATTCGGAAATTATTACGATGGATATGCTTCCTTCCAACCGGGAAATTCTTAAAAGGTCTTTGGGAGAAGATGAATATGATCTTTTTTACAACAAAATTACCTACGGCTATAATTTTCAATACAGCCGTAATAATCTTCAATACAATCGCCGGAACGGTCTCTTTAGTGAGGTGGGTTTGCATGCCGGCATTGAGGCCACAGATTGGTCCTGGGCGCCATTGTTCATGGATTTTGATAATGATGGTTTGAAAGATCTCTTCATTTCTAATGGCATTTCCAAGCGGCTGAATGATATTGATTACATCAATTACGTGACAGATGGTGCCTTGCAGAAGAAGATGAATACCAACCAAATGAATGAAAATGATCTGGACCTGATCAATAAATTTCCTCAAACGAAAATCCCGAATCGTTTTTTCAAAAATAAGGGCGAACTCTCCTTTGAGGATGTCGGAAACCAGGTGAGTGGTAACAGTGATTCTTATTCAAATGGGGCGGTGTATGCTGACCTTGACAATGATGGTGATCTCGATATTGTCGTGAATAATGTAGATGCGCCTGCAACGGTCTATAAGAATACAACGAACGATATAAAACAGAGAGATTTTCTTTCTATTCAGTTACACGGACCACCAACAAATATTAATGCCCTGGGAGCAAAAGTCATCGTTTTTGTGGATAAACAAATCAGGACTTATGAGAATTATCCTGTCCGCGGATTTATGTCAAGCATGCAGGTACCCATGCACATAGGGTTGCATGCAGCTACAGTAGATTCTATTTTGCTAATATGGCCGGATAATACGTTTCAGCATATAAGCCATCAGAAAAATGAATCAAAAATAACGGTCAATCATAAAGAAGGACTTCCCAAATTTGATTACCGGATCATAACAGAACATAGTGTAAGCACACTCCGTAAAATGAAGGATATTACTTCCCAAACAGGAATAATTTATGTCCATGAAGAAAATGCTTTCCAGGAATTTAACCGGGAATTATTATTGCCGCATATGCTTTCTACAGAAGGACCGGCATTAGTGGTTGCAGATATGAATGGTGATGGCCTGGACGATGTTTTCATTGGTGCCTCAAAATGGAAAAAACCGGCTGTTTTTCTGCAGCAGGCTTCCGGCAAATTTATTAAAAGCACTCAACCGGATCTGGAAAAAGACAGCACTTATGAAGATGTGGGCGCCTGCATCATTGATGTAAATAATGATGGCTTTCCTGATTTGATTGTGGCCAGCGGCGGCAATGAGTATTATGGGAAAGATGTTAATTTAACACCCAGGATTTATTTCAACGATGGTAAAGGGAATTTTCTGAAAAATCCACAAGCTTTTGACAGCCTTTTCATCAATGCTTCCTGCGTAGTCCCTTATGATTTTAATAATGATGGTTTTGTAGATTTGTTTATTGGTGGCAGATCCGTGCCCTGGAATTATGGAGAAATCCCGCGTTCTTATCTTTTACAAAATGATGGGAAAGGAAATTTTAAAGATGTGACGAATAGCCGTGCCAAGGATTTATCCAATATAGGTTTAGTCACTTCCGCTTTGTGGTATGATATCGATAAAGATGGGGATCAGGATCTCATTATTACCATGGAATGGGGCGGCATTATTTCCTTTATGAACACCAAGGGAAACTTTAGTAAAAAAATGTTGACTGATAAAAAAGGCTGGTGGAATTTTGTCTTGCCAGTTGATGTAAACAATGATGGACATATAGATTTTATTGCCGGAAACCTGGGCTTGAACAGTCGATTAAAAGCCTCTGAAAAAGAACCCGTCCGGCTATATTTCAATGACTTTGATGACAATGGAAAGAAAGAACAATTGCTCACCTATTATTTAGATGGAAAAGAAATTCAGTTTGCAAATAAGGGTGAATTGGAACGTCAAATACCCATTATTAAAAAGAGATTTTTATATGCAAGTGATTTTGCGAAAGCTACCCTGGAAGAGATCTTCACTAAAGAAAAACTAAAAAGCGCGGATACTTTAACTGCCAATTATTTTCCCAATGCTCTTTTGTTGAATGATGGAAAAATGAATTTTAGTGTCCAGTCTTTACCCTGGCAGGCTCAGCTTACATCTTATAAAACTGCCGTATTGATAAACGCCAATGGGGATGATTTACCGGATATTTTATTGGGAGGAAATTATTATGACAACAATATCCAGATGGGTCGTTATGATGCGGATTTTGGAACCATATTAGTTAATAGGGGAAAAAGTAAATTTAATGCAGAAAGTATCAATGGTCTGCAAATTAAGGGACAGGTGCGTCATATTCAGAAGATTAAAATTGCAGGCAAAGAAGCGTTTATCCTGGCAAAAAATAATGACAGTCTGCAAGAAATTCAATTTCGTTAAGGTCGGTACCACAGGTCAGACCGGCTATCATTCAGTAGGTATAAGTTCAAACCTATTAACAACGACTCCTTATGGCACCGGCGTATAAATCCTGGTTATCCACTTTGTGGTATCCTGCTGCGCCAACCTGTTTGTGACCAAAGATTGAAAAGAAATCGCCATCCTTGTCAGTTGATGATCGCTGATATAAAGATCCATCTGGTGCAACGCTTCTTCCACTGTTTTTACACCTCCTTTTACTTCTGCTGTTAATACTTTCCAGGGAACAAAACGGCTGAAATAAATTAAACCTTTTCCCGGAAGTTCCCTGTTTACAGGAATGGCCACCATTGTCTCATATTGATGTTCATTTATTTTTTTTACATCCAGCATAGGATGGTTTGTTTCCAGCGCTCCTTCATTCCGGATATAACTCTTTAATTCAGTGATCAATCCATAAATATATTTTTCAGATGGGTAAGAGTTTGTGGTTCCTCTTGTCATTGCCAGGGTAGAGTCCCGCGACATGGTGATATCAAACCGGATTCCATAAATATTTTCACCCTTTTGCAGAAAATTATCCAGATTTTTTATAATGCCCGTCATACTCTTCCGGATTTTTTTTGCAAGGTAATAATTCTGTAAACGCTTTATCGGCTGGTTACTTTCCTGCAAGTCACATTTCCAGATCAACATGACAGAATCCTTATTAGCCTGTACAAGAGTAATGGTACTTTCAGTAATAGTAGTACCTGTTATGATGGAAACAGACACTCCGCCAGGATATTCGTGCGTTACTTGAAAGCCAAGATCGTTATAGTAAAAGGGCGCAGAAGTTGGAAGCTTCCTGGCGTTTTCTTCAGGCCACCATTTAGGCCATGAACTTGTATCTGCCAGTATTCTTATAGCGGCACCGGTATTGGTTTCCAGGTATTCGTTCTTTCCAATCCCTGCTTTTGCAGGAATGAAAATATATATCCCTGCTATGATCAATATTACGGTAAAGAAGAGTGTAGTCAGAAGTTTTTTCATGTTTCAGAAGAATGAAATTTCAGCAAAAATATGCGGCTAAATTTATTCAATGAAAATAACCCGTTTATTTGAATTGATTATTTGTTTTTGATAAAATGACCCCCGTTCTCAAAAGAATCTGAGTCTAAATAAATATGTTTCATTACATGTTATTTTTTTCATACTTTTAATAGCGTATTAAAAATTCATCCTACACGAATTTTTTTAAGAAGATGAAGAAAATAGCTGCCTTTTTTTTATTGCTCATTTTTTCTATTAACTGGTTTGGTTACCGGTTCATATTTGATTATGCCCAGCATACAAATAATCTGAACCTGGAAACGATTTTTGATAATGAATTGTACGATGATGCACAATTGGTGGAGTTAAAAATTGCTATGGATCTTCCCTATCAAACCAACCGTCCGGTTTACGAAAGAGTAGATGGAGAAATAGAAGTGGAAGGTATTTTATACAAATATGTTAAAAGAAAAGTGGCCAATGATACCTTATATCTGCTGTGCCTGCCGAACACAAAAAAGATGCTTCTTGAAACCGCAAAAAACGATTTCTTCAAAAATTGGAATGAGCCGGATAAAAATAATGCTTCCAACAATGCTGAAAATGGCTTTTCCATTCTTAAACAATTGCAAAACATCCTTAATGAATCCTCACAGATGATCAGGATAGCACCTTCTTCTTCAGATCAGGATAAAAACTGGTTTCACAAAAAAACCGGTTCACTGCTGACCTCTTTGAATTTATCTCTTGAACAGCCTCCTGATTGTTGAAAGCCTTCTTATTCATTTAATCATTTGAAGACAGACATTGGTTCTGATACCTTCAAATGGGGATTTTTTATTTTCCACTATTAATTTTTATTCTACGATGAAAAATATATTTTTTGGCTTTCTTTCTTTGGCTTTATTATACGGATGTAATACAAAAAATGATTAT
>JBBSUB010000232.1:0-6875 GCA_038235345.1 Chitinophagales bacterium | reverse complement strand
TAATTAAAGTACAAACACACGGAGCTTTTCACCCGCCGTATGACCTGCCTGCACAGACGGCTTTAACTAAAAACTACAATTTCTAAATTAAAAACGAACCATTTTAATCATTTAGCTTCGCACAGATCAATATAATCATATGCGGCATCTTCTTTTTCTGATTTTTGCTTTTATAACCTGCCAGGCACTTTATGCGCAGGAAACTTTTACGGTTGGTGGAACCGTAAGAAGTAAAGTCACTGGGGAAAGTATTATCGGAGCCGCCATTACGGTAAAGGAAATGAATGAAACAATCCTGACAAATGAATACGGTTTTTATTCCTTCAGAATTCCCGCAGGCAATCAAACATTGATGATCAGTTATTCCGGAATGAAGACAGTTGAATTCAAATTAGAACTGACTAAAAATGTCCAAAAAGATATTTTGCTTGAACCACAATCCAGAACGCTGGATGAAGTCGTGATCTCTGCAGCTGTAGCTGGTCGCACTGTAACAGGCACACAGATGGGCGTGGAAAGATTATCCGCTGCTGAGATGAAATTTATACCACAGCTTTTTGGTGAAAAAGACCCTATAAAAGCGATCCAGTTATTACCAGGGATAAAATCGGCAAGCGAAGGCAGTAGCGGAATCTATGTGCGTGGCGGAGCGGCTGATCAAAACCTTATTTTATTGGATGAGGCCGTCGTTTATAATGCATCACATCTCCTGGGATTCTTTTCAACTTTTAATGCTGATGCGGTAAAAGACATCACGGTGTATAAAGGTGGAATGCCTGCCCGGTATGGAGGTCGCTTGTCCAGTGTAATAGACATTCGTATGAATGATGGAAACAATCAGCGACTGAGCGTGAGTGGCGGACTTGGACTTATTTCCAGCAAATTGAATATTGAAGGACCTGTTCAAAAAAATAGATCCAGTTTTTTAATTTCCGGTCGATCCACTTATGTGGATATGTTTTTAAAACTTTCCAAGGATTCAATAATCAACCGCAATAAACTGGGGTTTTATGATCTGAATGCGAAGATGAATTTTCAATTGGGCCACAAGGATCAATTGTTCATTTCCGGGTATTTTGGCAGCGATCATATAAATGCAGGTAAGGATTTTGGCCTTCGCTGGGGTAATTCCACAGCTACCCTGCGGTGGAACCATATTTATAATAATCGGATATTTTCCAACACATCCCTCATTTATAGTAATTATGATTACGATATTGATATCAACCTGGGCGCGAATAATTTGAATATTTTTTCTCAAATAAGGGATTGGAACCTGAAACAGGAATTGCAATGGAATGCCGGCAGCAAGCATTCTGTAGGCATGGGTTTTAACTCAGTTTACCACACCATTCATCCGGGAGATGTAACCTCCTCGGCTTCTTCGAATTTCAACAACATCAAATTTCAACAGCGATATTCCTGGGAAAATGCGGTATTCATAACCGATACCTGGAAAGCATCTCCAAAAATCAGTTTTACTTACGGTTTACGCATGAGTACCTTTAGTATTCTGGGCCCGGGCGACTTTTATATCGTGGATGAGGCTGGAAAAATTACGGACACTCTCCGTAAAAAATCGGGGGAGATCTATAAAACATATTTCAATGCCGAACCCCGTTTTGCAGCAAGATATTTATTAAATCCATCTGCTTCTATAAAAGCTTCTTATGCCCGAAACACGCAAAATCTGCATTTAATTTCGAACTCCACTACCGCCAGACCCACGGACAGATGGGTAGCAAGTACCAATAACATAAAGCCGGAAATAGCGGATGAGATTTCCTTGGGATTTTATAAGAATTTCAGCCGGCAGTTTGAATTTACCGTAGAAAATTATTATAAGATTATGCAGAATCAAATAGATTACAGAGATGGTGCAGAAATCAATAATCCGGATGCAATAGAGAGTCAGTTATTATATGGCAGAGGAAGGGCTTATGGCATGGAGTTCTTATTAAAAAAGAAATCCGGAAAACTGACCGGCTGGATAAGTTATACATTCAGTAAAACAGAAAAGAAAATTGCCGGTATCAATGAGAACGAATGGTACAATGCGCGCCAGGATCGCACGCATGACATCGCAATCGTGACAGCATATCAGCTTCCTAAGAATTGGGTACTTTCTGCGAACTGGATATTTTATACAGGAGACGCGGTGTCCTTTCCCGAAGGGAAATACACCATAGAAGGGCAGATATATTATTATTACACAAAGAGAAACGGCTACCGATTCCCTGATTACCACCGGCTCGATATTGGAGCCACTAAAGTGTTTAAAGCAAAAGGAAAGTTCACTTCCGAACTGGCATTTAGCCTGTATAATGCCTATGGGCGGGAAAATGCTTATACCATCTCCTTCCGGGATAATAAAGAAGATCGAAATAAAACCGAAGCCGTACAAACAGCACTTTTTAAATTCATTCCATCTATTTCATACAATTTTAAATTCTAAGGTTATGCATTTACGAAAATTATATGGAAATTCTTTCTGGATATTTGGAGCGATCTTTCTGTGTCTGGCTTGTCTTTCGTGTGAAAAAGTCATCGATATCAATCTGAATAAAGCCAATCCAAAATATGTAATCGAAGGAAATTTGAGCGACATTCCGGGGGATTGCCGCATACAGATAACGCAAACAGTAAACTTTAGTGATCTCAGCATATTTCCGGGAGTGGAAAACGCCGTAGTTTCCATCCGGGAAGATCAAAATCAACCCATAAAACTCATTCAAACTTCCAAGGGAATTTTTGAATCCAGTCTATTAAAGGCCAGACCTGCTCATACATATACCTTATCTGTGCAGGTAGACGGCCGGGAATTTACTTCCACGGTAAAAGTGCCACAAAAAGTTTCTTTTGATAGCTTATACATCGCTGACTTCAGCGGATTTGGTAACACCCGTAAATTTGCAAATGTTATTTTCAAAGATGCCGCGGGCCTGCGTAATTCCTATCGTTTTATTCAGTACAAAAATAATATAGCCAATTCCAACATCTTTTTATTGAATGATGAATATTCCGATGGAAGAGTCATCAATACTTTCCTGGCATTTTTTGATACTTCAGATAATCAACGTCTTGATAGCGGTGATAAGGTGATGGTGGAAATGCAGGGAATTGATCCTTCGGTTTATACCTTTTTTCAAAGCCTGAGTCAAAGTAGTACCGGCGGCAACGAAAGTGTAGCACCCGGTAATCCTGTGAGTAATATTAAAGGTGGCGCAATTGGATATTTCAACGCTTATGTAAAGCAGCGGAGAACAGTGACTGTGCCGTGAGCACATAGCTGATAGCTGTGTCTTTTATCTAATACCTAACACCTAACACCTAATACCTGATACCTGACACCTGACACCTGACACCTAACACCTGATACCTATTTATTATGCGAAATAAACAATGGTATCTCCAATTCTTTCATCAGGATATCTGCCATACTGATTTTAAACCAACGGGATATTTCACTTCGCTGGTATGCGCCCAGAATAACCATCTGATTTTTGGGAAGACTTCCAAGATAGCCCTTGATCTCTTGTTCAGCATTTCCACTTGCTACAACGAAAGTTGCTTTTGGAAAATGCCTTTTTGTAAATTCCCGGATTTTTTTATTGTCCGGCATATGGAAACCATCCTTCTTTTTTTCTTTTACAGTAAACACTTTTACGGGTAAGTTTTGCGGGTTTCCTAAAACATAACTAAACATTTTTATAGCATATAATGCCGGAGGAGCACCGTCATACAGCAAAACAAGATTTTCGATCGGTTTGTATAAGGATGGCACGATCAAAACAGGGCATTGTACATCACCCAAAAAATCCTTGATAAAATGAGTCGGAGACTTTTCTTTCAGGCTCGTGAATGTTTCATGCTGATTAATCACAATAAGATCAGCAAACATACTTTCATTCTTCAATTCGCGAAGCGTCATATTCCCTTCTTTCTGAATTGAAAATGGAATACCGGCCTTTTCACATCTTTCCTTAAAATGATTTGTAACCTCCTGTCTTTTCTTTGCTTCGTTTTTATTTAAAAGTTCAATTGCTTTTTCAAGGTCTTTATTTAGATTCATATCCTCAGAACGGTTAAATCCGTAAAAAACAGACTCATCAAGGAAAACACCAACCAGGTGTCCGCCTGCTGATTTCGTAATCTGGATAGCATAATCCAGTGTACTGTCACACATTCTAAATACATCAAATACTGCTAAGAATTTTTTCATCTGTAATGTTTTTATAACTGCTGCAAAGCTAAAATGGAATTAGACTTTAAAATATGACAATCATCATAGATAATACTGACAAGAATTAATGATTGCCATGAATTCAAAAAAATTCCTGCATTCCATGAAAACCGGTGCTTTACCTGCCAAAACCATATTGAACGAACAACTCGCATAATTTCACAAAAAAAGCAAAGGCGGCATTTAAAAATGGTATACCTGCTACCACCAAAACAATTGTTATAAACCAGGCAAGATGTTCATTGAACTTCAAAGGGTAAATTCTATGATTGATTATTTCCACAGCATTTATTTTTTCTAAATCGAATTTACTTTGATGAATAAAAAGAATCTATGATGATGATCAGTAAGAAGTATGATGTGTTCCTTTTATACCAGGACAACTTCAGGATCCGGGCAATCGTTTATTCGTTAAGAAAAAATCAGAAATAGACATCCTGGAACAAACAATCATGAAATGAATATTTTATCTTAAAACACGCAGCTATTTTCTTCCAGGTATTTCGTCCATATAACTTTCCATCAGATGAAGATATTTCTTCGCGGCATTTATGGCTTTTGATCTCTCGTCATCGCTTGTGGCGCTTTTTGCACGAAGACCATTTACTTTCGCCCGGATATTAGCCCGGTACATTTTAAAATAAACAAAGAGAGCCCGATCCTCCGCTGTTTTCATGGCCGGAAAAAATTGATTGTAATTTTCAAGAAAAGAAGCTGATAAATCCTTTCTATCCAAAGCATCCAGATCCATACAAAGAAAGGCCACTTCATTTAATACATCTATCTGACGTAATTCATCACTAAATTCTATGCAATCAAATGGTACCGGTTCCGGTAAGAGAAAAATATTTCTTGAATGTAAATCACCATGACAATCCCTATAAAACCCCTCCTTCAACCTCTCTGCTAATAATTTGCTATTTCGATCTAAAAAGCGGTCAGAGAATTCAATCACATTCTGTATGATCGCTCCATAACCAACTCCTGATTGTTCGGAGAGGATTTCTTTTACTGAATCAAGATCATTGAACTTTTCACGGATATCCATCAGGTCTATTTGATAAATAATTTCGGTGTTCTTGTGGAAGTCCGCAATTTTTTTAGCCAGGTTTCGCATGTCCGTTCCTGTTACCAGATCATTTGCCAGCAAATTATCCATCTGCATGCTTGTATCCAGTTTATTCATTTTTACTGCATAATCTATAATTGAACCCGTCACTCCACCAATATATATTTTACTGCCGGAAGCACGAATGGGCAATACTTCCAGGTATACATCCGATGTTAGCCGCCGGTTCAGGATGATTTCTCTTTCGCAAAAATGTTTCCGAAGTTCTATAGTAGAAAAATTAAGAAAGGAATAGTCAACCGGTTTTTTGATCTTATACACGAAGGCATCACATAGTATTACCCAGGAAATATGCGTTTCAACTAATTCCCGTTTTACAGTTTTCTCCGGAAATTCTCCCCCGGTAATAAGGCTATTAATTTGGTCTTGTGTCATTCTCTATTTTTTAAATATACATCCGCTTTTTCCAGCATTTCATCAATATTATCATTTGTTGATTGCAGAATTAAATGCGGTTCTGTAAGCGGTTCATTTTGTTGCAGGATTCGTTTGTACACATCGAAATCAGCATCACTGAATTCTCTCTTTTTTTTCACTCTTTCCCGGATAATTTCTTCATCAGCCTGTATTTCAAGGAATATTATTTCTTCTTTCCCCTGCATTTCATCTGTAAATAATTTCCTGGTATCTTTTTTATGAAAGGTGGCATCCAAAACAAGGTGGTTGTTTTGAGCAAGCGCACTCCTCATTTCCTCCAACATTTTTTCATAAACAATATATTTCTCTCTTTCAGAGTAATCTCTTTCAGAAAAAAGTTCTTTTCTTATCCGGTCACTGTTCACATATTTCGACCCGATCTTCTCCGCAAGTCTCGATGCAAAGTAACTTTTTCCTGATCCTGGCAAACCAAAAATGATGATGATCATGTTTACTATTTTGATGAAAAGTTAATGTTCTTTCTTATTACGACAAACCTGCTGCCACAAAAGACATTCTATTGGAGATGGGAAAAGGGAGGGAGGTTTTAATAGCGGTCGTTTCCCTTAACTGTATCAACGAAGCTCTTGCTTACTTTCCAAAAGTTTGAAGTCCGGATCCAGCTACCAAGCAAACCGTTTACAACTTTTGGAAAGTTTCAGGAAGGAGACTGCGATTGGTTTAATACGATTAAGAATTATATCGATATTAAAAGAGATCTGACAAACATTCACCTTTCAAATATTCTACCCGATCACGTTTATCGTAATCGCACATTACCGCTGACCAATCTCATTGTTTCAATTGACCAACGTTATCTATTTTAAAATTTACCTGGGGTACATTCACATTCCTAAATGGCACATTTAAATGTCTTAACCAGCAGACTTTCATTTCCCATTACACCATTAAATGCCTTATAAGCTTATTCATTTTTTTGCCTGCTTATCAGTTTGCAACGAATAAAAAGAAATTACTATGATTAATACTACCTCCACTGAACAAGGTCCTAACGTAAAAATAGAAGAATTCCACGCTGTTATAAATGCATGGAAGAATATATTTCATTCCAGGATAGAGGAAAAC
>JBBSUB010000231.1:0-6891 GCA_038235345.1 Chitinophagales bacterium | reverse complement strand
ATCCCCATACCCTCTGCCGCCACCACCGAAACCTCCAAACTGGCCACCTTGTTGCCCCTGTTGTCTTTGGGCTTCGTATTGATCGGCATGCTTCCAGTTTTCCCCGTATTGGTCATACTTCTTTCTCTTTTCAGCGTCACTTAAAACTTCATTTGCCTCATTAATTTGTTGAAATTTCTTATTCGCCTCTTTATCATTCGGGTTCACATCCGGGTGAAACTTCCGCGCAAGCTTTCTGTATGCTTTTTTAATTTCAGCCTCCGTTGCGGTTTTAGAAATACCCAATGTCTGATAATAATCTACAAAATTCATTTTCTTATTTTTGCTTTAAAATAAATATCAACTAACATTAAGCCTAAAATATCTTTTTATTATTTGATGAAATTATTGAATCAAATTTAATACCTATTCCTAAGAACAGAAGAAATGTCTGTTTGATCTTAAGATAAGTACATTTTCAAATGCATTAAAACACGTACAACAACAATCCAACATGAAAAAACTTTCCATTCTTTTTATCTTTTTTGCCTCTTCCTGCACAATCGCACCACACATTTCTGTTACCACGCCCGCAGCGTCAGATAATATTACAGTAAACGGAAAATTATTTACAACAGTATTTCAACAAAGAGCATCGGAATACAGGGCATTATGTTACCAGGCATATAATATTGCCCATTTTAGAATAGATCAGCTTCCTGCATTACAAGGTAAAAAGCCCTATGCGATTATGACTGATGTGGATGAAACTGTTCTAAGCAACGCGGCTTACCAGGCTCACCAAACGTTACAGGGCAAAGACTATGAGTCATCTTCGTGGTATCAATGGACTTCCAGGGCCAATGCCGATACAGTTCCAGGAGCACTTTCCTTTTTACAATATGCATCTTCCAGGGGAGTTAAAATATTTTATGTAACCAACAGGGAGGAGAAAGAAAGAGAAGGCACTCTTAAGAATCTTCAAAAATTTAATTTCCCGGATGCAGATAATGCGCATTTATTATTGAAGGGAGAAATTTCCTCTAAAGAAAGCCGAAAACAACAAATTCTGATCAACCATCAAATCGTTTTATTGATCGGTGACAATCTGAATGATATGAGCAACGCTTTTGAGAAAAAATATCCGGATGACAGAATGAGGGTTACTGACTCATTGTCTCACCAATTTGGAAAAATGCTGATCGTATTACCGAATGCTGTGTATGGTGATTGGGAAAATGCGTTATATCATTATAACCGTAATCTTACACCTGCTCAAAAAGATTCTATTCTCAGAGCATCCTTATTGAGTTATTAATCTTTTAAAGAAATAACCCTTTAGAAAAATAATCATTGAGGCCATTATTCCGACACCCATTTTTCAGCCAATTCCAGATCTTTCAGACTAAATCCTCTTGTTTTACCGGGAACAAACATTCCAAAAAAATTGGTGAATTTCCGGATGGATTGTTTCTCTGAAACGATGGCAATTTTTCGCCATTCAGTGAAATAAACAAAACCCAGCAGGGCATCTTTGATCCAGGCACCAGCGGAATAATTGTTCAGATTCGTATTCAGAAGTAACAGGTAATTTATCTTACCAAATTCTTTATAGATCTTATCAACCATCGGGTTAATGATGTGATCGTAATCATCCTGGGTAATTTTTCCATTTGCAATAAAGGGAGCTACATGCGGGGGAAGGCCTTTCATTACTTCAATCATAAAAAAAGATTTAAAAGTTAAATGATCTTGCTGAACTTCGAGCCTATAAAGTTAGGAAATAGTTTTCACCCGGATTATCCGGACCGGAAAAATAGTCATCATTCATTTTTCATCTCCATCTCTTCCAATTTTCCGGACGCATCCTTTTTCAATAGGATTTTAATCAGAAGAATGACTGCGGTAACTGCAAAAATACCCCCGACTACCCAGTTTATAGTACTGTTATTTGCATCCAGTTTGCGCACAATCCAGGGGCCGCCAAAAATAAACACGCAACCTCCGAGTAACGTTCCTAAAGCGATTCCAAAGATATAGGTGTTATAATAGCGATTCTCTGGTTTCAAGATTCTTTTTGTAAACAGAACAGTACTCCAGCCAAACCAAAAGGGAATCTGCACAGGATTAATCGCACATAACATCAATCCCAAAAAAAAGCGATTAATATTGTTTTCCAGCATCACATTTTTCGTATTTTCTCCCGTTTTCATGGCTGCAATAAAACTACCTGCTGCGAGGGCCAGAACAATCCCTACTGTTATCCACTCCATCCATTTAAATAATTTCTTCTGCTTTCGAACCCAGTTAATTCCGATCAGGGAAATGCGCACATAGATCATTTCTACCACGATAGTACCTGCAAGAAAATAGAATGCATGTCTCACACCTTCCTGCACACTTATCTGCATGCCCATCACATTTAAACTACCAAGAGGCAAAGCACCTAAAAAGCTGATAAACATTCCCCAAAAGAAAACTTTTACAACAGGCATAAATAGCTATTTCGTTTTTGCAAGCACTTTAAGATTAACGATAACTTTCTGGCTTAAAACCGTGCTTTTTTCTCCTACACCAAAGTCAAGACGATTGATGGAAAATTCCCCTGTAAATAAATAATTATTCAAAACTTTTTCAGCCTTAAACGGAAACGAAACAGGCTTTGTAACTCCTTTAATGGTCAGGTTTCCGGTAAAGAAATAAAAGCCGTCATCCGTTTTATTGGTCTTATCTATTTTCGTAGAAACCAGGCTGATTTCCGGAAATTTTTCTACATGAAAATAAAGTTCCTCCCGTAAATCCTTATCCCGGGTTTCATTATCTGTATTAATCGTTGCCGAAGATATATTCACCGAAAAAGTAGCGCTAGATGGGAAGGAAGGATTGAAGAATATGGTTCCTTTTAAGCCTTTAAAATCTCCCCCGGTATTAAAACCAAAATTTTTGATCGTAAAGTGTACATTACTCCCATCATCTGCCGGCACAAAGTTTTGAGCAGAGGAATGTACTGAAAAAAGAACCAGGAAAGAAAAAAGTAATTTGGTGCGCATATGATTGTATTTCAATTGGTGATGATTATGGAATCCTTTTATCAGCTTCTGTAATTACTTTAAAATATTCTTTCGTTTCTTTTCTGAAACGAACTCCTTTTAAAAATGGCCAATAAGGAATTCCCTGCTGATGGTTATACCGGCTGATTTCATATAAAACCTTCCAGTGTTTTAAAATTTCTTTGTAAGCATTTATCAGTGTGTATCCTGTATCGTAGAAATGATTGGGTTCTGCGCCACAACCATTATATTCTAAAATAAAAAAGTTTTTCCCCTGCTTTAATTCTTCAATTGAATTGCACATGATATCATACCGTCCATAAAAAAAATCATTTATTCCAAGACTAATCTCATCCAACATATGAACAAGGTCGTCATTAATTTCCTTGCTGAGATCAATAAAATGCGCACCACGATTATGATTTCCCGCATGACTCAACATAAATACTTCCCCGGCATCAATTACTTTTTCATAGTTCTCTCCATGTTTTGCGCGCAATTCCTCCAGTCTTTGTTTCGATTTTGAGTTCGCCATAATCAATTGCTCCAGAGTGCTTCTACCATCACCTGTTACCTGGAGAGGAACCTTTTGTAAAAAACCGGAAATCGTTCCTTTTTTCTCGTAAGGTAAGCGATAATAAAATAAACTTATCTCTAAAGGATAGGGCACATAATCCTGAATAAAATATTCTACCGGAATTTCCTCATGATACACCCGCAATTGTTCTTCATTGTCTATTTTCCTGAATAAAATTCCCTGGCCACCAATTTCCGGCTTTACAATCAGTGGATATTGAATACCTGAATTTTCAAGTTTTTCTTTTAGAACGGCGAAATCCTGATCCGGTTTTACATTAAAATAATTAGGCCTGTAATTGGGT
This sequence comes from Chitinophagales bacterium, assembly GCA_038235345.1. Taxonomy (GTDB): domain Bacteria; phylum Bacteroidota; class Bacteroidia; order Chitinophagales; family Chitinophagaceae; genus Ginsengibacter. The sequence goes on along the minus strand of JBBSUB010000231.1, from coordinate 2,981 downwards.
GGCAGAAGATCATGCATTTCCTTTTTAGGTTCTCCGTCCATTCCTCCAAAAGTAAGTTTAGGATTACTGGGCGTAAAAAACCAAAAAGATCCTGAGCGCAATGAATACCAGAACCACATAGGCACAATAGGAGCATATAAAAGTTTAAATGGCCATTGTTCCCAATTTTTTATTTTTTTAATAAAACTCAATTTCTTAACGGTTCTAGAGTGATTAAAATTCTTAATAATTATATAACATACAAAAATAAGTGTAAACGGTTAACTCTGATCGGGCAAAAGAAAATTCTTTGTTGTATTTTAGCTGCATAAAAAAACGAACGATGCATATACCAACGATGGCTGAGATGATGGCTGAAAATAAACAACCTGAAGTACTCTTTTTTGTGGGGTGTTCAGGTAGTTACGACCAACGTGCACAAAAAATTACCAGGGCTTTTGCGACTATTTTAAATAAAGTGGAAATCAATTACGCCATTTTAGGTAAAGAAGAAATGTGTAATGGGGACCCCGCGCGCAGAGCTGGAAATGAATTCCTTTTTCAGATGATGGCCTATCAAAATATTGAGCTATTTAAAACTTACGGTATCAAGAAGATCGTAACCGCCTGCCCTCACTGCTTTAACATTTTCAAAAATGAATACCCGGCACTGGGCGGAAATTACGAAGTAATTCATCACGCTACCCTGATTCAGCAATTGATTGATGAAGGAAAAATAGTCATGAAAGAGGATGGAGCTTTTAAAGGTAAAAAGATAACCTATCATGATAGTTGCTACCTTGGACGTGCAAATAATATTTATGAAGCACCCCGCAAAGTATTGGAAGCATTAGATGTGGAACTGGTAGAAATGAAACGCAGCAAAAGCAATGGTTTTTGCTGTGGAGCCGGTGGCGCACAGGTATTTAAAGAAGAAGAAAAAGGAAATACGCGTGTAAGCACGGAACGTACAAGAGAAGCCATCGGAACCGGTGCTAAAATCATTGCCAGCAATTGCCCTTTCTGTATGACGATGCTCAGCGATGGTGTGAAAGAAAATGAACGCGAAGATGTGGAGGTGTTGGATTTGGCGGAATTGGTGGCGCAGAGTATGGAGCTTTGAGGTGTCAGGTGTCAGGTATCAGGTGTCAGGTATTAGGTTGAATGCTGCGCGTTGAATACTTCATGTTTAATGCCTTTGGCGTTGAACTCCGAACTCCGAACTCCGAACTCTGAACTACGAACTACAAACTACAAACTACAAACTACAAACTACAAACTAAGAAAATGTCTGAAGAAAGAAGCCTCAATTTTATAGAGGAAATAGTGGAAGAAGATTTAAAATCAGGAAAGTATGAATCAATACTGACAAGGTTTCCACCGGAGCCAAATGGCTATTTGCATATTGGACATGCAAAGAGTATTTGCCTGAATTTTGGCCTGGCTAAAAAATATGGCGGTGCTACAAACCTGCGGTTTGATGACACCAATCCCATCACTGAGGATACTGAATATGTGGATAGTATCAAAGAAGATGTAAAGTGGTTGGGATTTGATTGGATAAATGAATTTTATGCCAGTGATTATTTTGATCAATTATACGAAATGGCCGTTTCTTTAATCAAAAAAGATCTGGCCTATGTGGATGATAGTTCCTCTGAAAAAATAGCTTCTGAAAAAGGATCACATACTGAACCAGGTATTGAAAATGAATATCGAAGCAGAAGTATCGAGGAGAATTTAAGGCTGTTTGAGGATATGAAAAACGGTAAATATGCTGACGGCGATAAAGTACTTCGTGCTAAAATTGACATGGCTTCCACGAACATCCATTTCCGTGATCCTGTGATGTATCGTATCAAGCACGCGCATCATCACCGCACAGGTGATACCTGGTGCATCTACCCGATGTATGATTTTGCACATGGCCAAAGTGATAGTATTGAAAAAATAACCCATAGTGTTTGCACATTGGAATTTATTCCGCACCGTCCGCTTTACGATTGGTACATCGATAAACTGGAAATATTTCCTTCGCATCAATACGAATTTGCCCGTTTGAATATTACCTATACGGTGATGAGCAAACGAAGATTATTGCAGTTAGTAAACGAAGGTCACGTTACAGGCTGGGATGATCCGCGTATGCCGACAATTTCAGGCTTGCGCCGGAAAGGTTATACGCCAAGCAGTATCCGAACTTTCTGCGAAAAAATAGGTGTAGCAAAAAGAGATAATCTCATTGATTTAAGTTTGCTGGAGTTTTGTATCCGGGAAGAACTGAACACTACGGCTCCGCGCACCATGGCCATCTTAAACCCGGTAAAACTAATCATAGATAATTATGAAGCAGGGAAGAGTGAAGAACTGTCCACAGAAAACCTCCCGAATGATCCGGAGAATGTTCGTTCTGTTTCTTTTTCAAATGAGTTGTGGATAGAAAGAGATGATTTCATGGAAGAGCCGGTCAAGAAATGGTTCAGACTGGCTCCCGGACAAATGGTCCGCTTAAAAAGTGCCTACATTATTCACTGTGAAAAAGTGGTAAAAGACGCTGATGGGAAAATAACATCGATTCATGCAACATATCTGCCGGAAAGCAAAAGCGGTCACGATACAAGCGGATTAAAAATAAAAGGCACCATTCATTGGCTGGATGCCAAAACCGCTGTAAAGGCTGAAGCCCGGATTTACAATCCACTTTTCAATGCAGAAAATCCTTCCGCAGAAGAAGGTGATTTTAAACAATATATTAATCGGCATTCTTTAGAAGTGAAAGAGGTGTTTATAGAACCTGCTTTAGAAAAAGCCTCCCACGGGGAGCATTTTCAATTTATGCGGAATGGATATTTCTGTGTGGATAGTGATTCCAAACCCGGTGCCATGGTTTTCAACAGAACTGTTGGATTGAAGGAAGGGTTTAAAATTGCCGCGACCTAAAAAGAAAATAAATTTATATTGATTTGCCCTGCTGTATTTTTTTATAGCAGGGCATTTTTTTT
>JBBSUB010000230.1:0-6916 GCA_038235345.1 Chitinophagales bacterium | reverse complement strand
ATTCTTTTCCATCCAGGGAGAATTTTCCTTTGGCGATTCTATTCCCATATCGCCCAATGGTCGCACCAAAATAGGGCTCTGTAGATTTTTTATATTGGTTTACACTGTCAAAACCGATGACAACATCCGTTGGCTTTCCGTTTTTATCCGGTACAATCAAACTGACCAATCTGCCGCCATAATTCGTAATAGCTGCTTCCATACCGGACGTATTTTTAAGAATAAAAAGACCCGTTTCTTTTCCATCTATTGTTGTTCTAAAGGCATCTTTATTAGGAAGCATATTCGCTGATGTATTCATTGAGGTATTTGGTTTATCGGAGGGATTTTCTATCGGTTCTTTACCATTTGAGTTACATGAAACGGCTGCAAATAGGAGAATGTAAAAAATGAACGATTTAAATTTCATGGATTTTAAATTGAGGTTTGGTCTTTATTAATGAACTGTTTTGCAAAAAGATCTTTTAATGAAAGATCGTATTTTAGAAGTTCAATGTAGGTCATTCAAACTAAAAAAAAGTATGTTTTGAAGTTTGTTTATCCAAATGCCAGGAAATAGTTGTGTAAATAATTCGTACTGATAATTAATTTGTGAATAAGCCAAAAATACCAAGGTTGATTTATTTATTCTTCTTAAAATATTTGTTTATCAGCCACTTAAAAAATATCTGCTAAAAATCCTAAATTTGAAAATAGTATCCTCAATAATGCGCTATGATTTACATTAAAAGAGATCTGTTCAATTCAAAAAGTTGATTCATATGAAAACCTGTGTTTTAAAAATTCATCCAAAGGATAATGTTTTGATTGCATTGACCGATCTTCTTAAAAATGATACAGTAAATTGGGAAGGAGAGGAGTTTATAGTAACAGAGAACATCCCTGCAAAGCATAAATTTGTGACCAGTCAGTTAGAGCCGGGAGATGAAATATTCATGTATGGGGGATTGATTGGAAAAGCACAAACTGCCATAGCAAAAGGATCGCGAATTACAACCAGGAATGTAATACATGCTTCTGCTGCCTATGAAGTTGGTGAAAGAAGGTTGGATTGGCAAAAACCGGATTTCTCACAATTCTTAAATAAAACTTTCCTGGGCTACCACAGAGCAGATGGTAAAGTTGGAACTGCCAACCATTGGCTGGTGGTCCCCCTGGTTTTTTGTGAGAATAGAAATATTCAACGATTAAGAGAAGCATTTGAAAATGAATTAGGATATGTTCAGGATCAAAATGAAAAAGTCCTCGTTTCTACCTTAGTCAATCTTTATAAAAGAGGAAAAAATATTGATGAGATCCTAACGACTGATTTAAATTCGGAGACTCTTGAAGTAAAAAAACAGAAACTATTCCCCAATGTTGATGGCATTAAATTTTTAACCCATGAAGGTGGATGCGGTGGTACGCGCCAGGATGCGCAGGCACTTTGCGGTTTACTTGCCGGATTTATAACCCATTCCAATGTGGCAGGTGCTACTGTTTTAAGTTTGGGTTGTCAAAATGCCCAGGTGACCATGCTGCAGGAGGAAATACGAAAACGCGATAAGGATTTCTCAAAACCACTTTATTTTTTAGAACAACAGGCCATCGGGACAAATTCAGATTTTATCGTGGAGGCTGTTAAAAAAACGTTTTCAGGATTGGTTTATGCAAATTCTATAGAAAGAAAACCGACGCCATTAAGTAAATTATGTATCGGTCTTGAATGTGGTGGTTCAGATGGATTCAGCGGTATTTCTGCGAATCCCGCAATGGGCTATGCGTCCGATCTTCTTGTGGCTCTTGGAGGACAGGTCATACTTTCTGAATTTCCGGAATTATGTGGAGTTGAACAGAATTTAAGTGACCGGTGTAGCACACATGAAATGGCAGAAAAATTTGGCCACCTGATGAAGGTTTATCATGAAAGGGCGAAGGCTGCAGGCTCCGGATTTGATATGAATCCTTCTCCCGGAAATATAAAGGATGGTTTAATAACTGATGCAATGAAATCTGCCGGGGCGGCTAAGAAAGGAGGTACATCACCGGTTACACAGGTTTTAGATTACCCTGAAATGGTGATCCATCCCGGCTTGAATTTACTTTGTACTCCCGGAAATGATGTTGAAAGTACAACAGCCGAAGTTGGTGCAGGTGCCAATATCGTTTTGTTTTCAACAGGCCTGGGTACACCAACAGGAAATCCAATTACTCCGGTGATAAAAATCTCCAGCAATTCAGTCCTGTTTCAAAAAATGAATGATATTATTGATTTAAACACAGGTACGATCATAGAAGGAAAGGAAACGATGGAGCAAGCCGGAGAACGGATTTTAAATTACGTGATAAAAGTTGCTAGTGGTGAAACCGAGGTTAAAGCAGTATTGAATCATCAGAATGATTTTATTCCCTGGAAACGAGGTGTGAGTCTTTAATTGAAAGATTCATAAAAAAGGACATAGAGATTATTACAATTTGGATTCTGATCAAAATATAATAAATAAGAAATTATATCTGGATTAAATGATCAATAACGGTCGCTTCGATACCAGTCACTATTTAGAAAGTATTTGTCATATCCAATTCAGAATCACTTAAATCTTTATTCTATTATCAGCCTAAGTAATTTTGGGTAAATACGGAATACATTCGAAAATTCCATCCTCCTGTTGAATATATTTTTGCTACCCCCTCCAATAACTGTGTTCATTATGTTTCCAGGGGAAAAATTCATCAGTAAAATTATGGCGATTCTTTTATAATCCGGGACCGGATCTTAGCAACCTTCCTAAATGAGGTGGGGCAGGTTATCCTTTTAAAAGGCCTGCATCATAAAAAGCTCCGGGCATTTTTCTTTTGCATGAGTATTTGAACAAATACCCGGAGGCATTATTATTTTTGAATTTCAAAGTATACGATTTCTGTAAAAATCAGCTATCGTCCCGATTAACCTCAAATTCACTGCGATTGTAATAATCATCTTTAACATGGCGTGATTCATCTGTTTTTGCCGGCAGGTAACTGTCAAAAACCTGGATTTCATAATCCCGGTTTATATCGTTTCCCTTTTTAAAACGCTTTGTTTTAGAAAACGTTTCATAATTTATTTTCCGGGCAAGAACAAGTTGATTTTCTGTATCAAGCTCCACCATTCCGATCGGAATAATCAGGTGATCTTCTCCATCTTCATTTTGAAATTCATGTATTCCTTCTGATGCCTTAACGGAATATATTTCATGTTCCGCCTGTATAACATTTTCGGCGACTTCTACATCAAGATACACAACTCTTTCTGCGGTTTTATTCACCAATAAACCATCTACTTTTCCTATCGTGCGGCTGGCAGAATCTTTTACTTCCCAATCTCTCACATCAGGGTAATGATCTGCCACTTTATAGTCTGATAATTCATGTAAGTAGAATAAATTTTTATTTTTTTTATCTGTCATTGTAATAATTTTTATAGAGTTATTTAATTCATTTTTTTAAGAAGACCGGCAGCATTATTAAAAAATGTTTTAACCGTGCGCTTTTGATCCAATGTAAGGTCAGCAGTGCTTATATCATCCGAGGCATCTTTTACTTTTTGGCTCTCTGCACTTAGCTGCGGAAATTTTGCCTGTTGCATATTTTGAAGCGTCATACTGATTTTGGTTGTAGCATCCTTAATGTAATTTGCGTGCGTCGTTGCTGTAGGATCAACAGTTATTTTGTCTGCATCTTCTTTAGCTTTGTCCAGATCAGCTTGTACATTGAAGCCTTGTTTATTTGCTGTGGCCTTGGTTGCATCAATTAATTTTATCAATGCATTGTGCGTAAAAACATGATCAAGGCCCATCGTCGCTGTATCACTATTCACATAGGTTACAAATGCGTCAACGGCATTATTTTCATTCGTATTCATGGAGTTTGTACTATCGTTCATTGTTGTTGTAGTTGCTCCTCCTGCTATATCATCATCATTATCTTTTCTAAAAAATGAAAAATAAAGGATGACTGCAAATACTAGTAGTCCGATTAAGATCCAGGGCCATATTGTTTTTTTCTTTTCAATTTTAATTTCTGCCATAAGATTTTTTTTAAAGGTTATTTATTGGTTTATAAAAAGGTAGAATTTAGTGTCTTTCCGGTGAACAGATGTCATACTGTAGGAAAAATTCTTCTACAATTAGTACAGGAAGTTCCAATCTGTACTTTACTTGGTTTTTAATACTACCTGTCCGTTAGCATATTGAACAGTCACATCGTCTTCTGCGGTTATAAAGAAACCAGTAGGTTTATAGGGTGTTACAGTTTTTAACGAACTCTTCATCTTGCCAGATAAAAATCCACTTGAAGTATTCAGGCTTCCGATATTTTTAGTTCCATTGCTGGCAGTTTCCATCCACACAACATATGTTTTTTTGGAAGGGGTCAACCTCTCCGGATCTGCAAGGTTTTCTACACTCAAATCGATTGAACTGTTTTTATTTTTATCGGATTTTATTTTGACTGAGCCTTCTGCAGCAGGCACAACTGATGAAATTCCGAAGGTCATTTTTTTTGAACATGAACTAATAAAGAAAGTAGAAAATAGGATTGCTACCAACAAAACTATTTTGCCGGTAAAATTTTTGATTGACATGTTTTGATTATTTTGATGTGATTGATGTGGCAATATGCGGATAGAAGAAATTTATTTTTTTTGATTTGTCTGGAATGACTTTAAAATGAAGGCATGAATAGGCCGAATAATTAATTAAATTGAGTGGATGAATGCATTCATTTATAGTCTTTAACAGGGTTAACTGCTACAATCATGCCCTGTTTACGCCTGATTGACTGTTTGCAAATTATCATTTAATCAATGGGAACTCCATATAATAAATTCCCCGTATGAGTATATAAATACACGTTACTAAAGTTCTTCATCAATTAAAATTTAGTGTGTTACGAAAGAAAAGGGGTTATTCATTTTTCTCCGTTCAGGCACGATTATTTGACTTTACAAAATACTTTTTCTGAAAATCCTTATTTAAAATATTTATGAAAGAAACTGCCAAATCGTTCACAAGCGGCCTGATGGAATCCATGACCAATTATTGGAATAAATTTTTACTTTCCCTGCCCCGTATTATTATGGCTATTATCCTTTTGGTCATTATAATTTATATTGCCTTTTATATCGCCAGGTTGATTAAAAAAAGCTTATCAGGGGAAGAACACGATCCCTTATTTGTGCGGTTCATAAGCAAAATAACAAAAGGTGTGGTAATTATTTGCGGAATTATCTTAGCAATGCAAATCCTGGGATTATCAGGTATTGCAGGAGGCTTACTGGCAGGCGCAGGCATTTCCGCTTTTATCTTTGGGTTTGCATTTAAAGACATTGCAGAAAATTTTTTGGGTGGAGTTATTCTGGCCTTTAACCGACCATTTAGTTTAAACGATACAATCGTTATCAGGGAATTCAGCGGTCATATTGTGGCGCTTAATTTTCGCTCAACCCATATTAAAACCTTTGATGAAGGAGATGTATTTATACCCAATTCTATAATGGTAAAAGAACCTCTCACCAACCTTACGAGAGATGGCAAAATTCGTTTAAACTTTATGGTGGGGATTGCTTATGAAGATAATATAACTGAGGCTATCGCTACTATAGAAGAAACAATGAAATCTATTACAGATATTAAACAGGACATAAAACCTTTTACTGTTGTAGAAGAATTATCGGTTAGTACAGTTAACCTGAAAGTTTATTTCTGGGCGGATACATTTGATTATAAAAAAGGAGTTCTGCAAATAAAAAGTGACGTAATTACAAAAGTGAAAGAAGTCCTGGAGGCAAATGGATTTTCTCTACCTGCGGATATACAGGAAATTAAATTGTATGATAGAAAAGAGCCTTTACCTATTAATATTTTGAACCTGAAAGATATGAGGGAAAAAATAGGATAAGCGTAATTGAGAATGATTTTGCCGGGCAATAGTTACTTCTGAAATGGGTGCAGCGGTTACAATCAAACCATCAGAACAATTTCGATAAGGGGAATTTAATCAGGATTTATCCGGATATCCGGAAACATTTGTGAGCGTTTCATCACACCTACTACTTTCTTCTGATTTTAAAATCATCGTGATATCACCGGTAGTTTCCAGCACGATCACTTCTACTTCATTTAAATTGGTAATACCACTGGCTCTTGCCTTCATATAAATTTCCTCAATGGTAATCCTTTCCCTTTTCATAGCATCTGCAAGAAGTTCACCTTTGTATAATAAAAGTGCAGGTTTACCGGTTACCAGCTTTTTTACAAATTTCACTCTTACAGAGGACCAGGTAATAATAAACTGGAGGAATATTAATGTAAAATAAACCATTGCACCTTCCGCCAATGCAATATTCTTATTTAATGACACGGTTGCAAGGCAGGAGCCGAGGGCAATCGTTACTAAAAAATCAAAGGCATTCATTTTAGATAACGTCCTTTTGCCTGATATTCTTATAAAAATGATAAGTGTAACATAAGCTAGTATGGTTAAAATAAAAGCGCGTAAAAGGCTTTGCCAGTCATCGAAAAATATATTTTCCATAGTATTTTTTTTGTGCTAAAAATTAGGATTAGCAAATGCATCCTGATATGACGATAAAGTATTTATTTCTGATATCGATGCCACTTAATTTTTAAAAATTCAATAACACTTCGTATCCAAAGAATCCACTGATTTTATTTTTCAAATGTATATTTATGATGGGACTGTTCTTCCACATACAATTTATTTACAGCGGTCATTATTATGGCGATAACAGGTGTAGCAAGCAGTACGCCCCAAAAGCCTCCCAGTAAACCCATAGCTACCTGCCCGAAAATTATAAGCGCCGGAGGTATACTCACCATCTTTTTTTGAATGAGTGGCTGAGTTACGGCGCTTTGAACCACCTGAATGAGTGTGT
>JBBSUB010000229.1:0-6923 GCA_038235345.1 Chitinophagales bacterium | reverse complement strand
CGAGGGTGTTCACCTCTTCCCATACCGAACAGAGAAGTTAAGCCCCTCATGGCCGATGGTACTGCAATACAATGTGGGAGAGTAGGTAACTGCCATGATTATTTGAAACCCTTTCGATTTATCGGAAGGGTTTTTTTGTGCACATAAGGGAACGGAAACATCATCAATTTATATATGTTCGTCATTATATAAATATTGAAAAAACTTCTCCCATATCCAACAGAGAAAAGTTAATCCGCCAGCTGGCCAACGATGGTATTGCACAACTATGGGAGTCCTGAAAAATCGGGATTTTAATCCGGTAGCTGCCGGCAAAAACTTTCCTGGAATGCGGAAGATGATATAACACGATGCATCCATCTGGACTAAGCTTCACTACGCCTCCATAAATATTTGAAAACCTCCGGTTTCCTGAGATTTATTTTTGCACGAAAGTTAGGTATGGTTTTCCGAATTTTAGGAGGCAGGAAACATTTTATATCCACCAAACTTTTATAGTTGAATAAAGTGTTTTTTTCTTTGTGTTCTTTAACGATTTATATTTGGACGCCTGAGTGTCTTATTATTTTTCATCAATCTGTTACCATTATTAAATATATATCCGGTTCAATTTTTCTATCTCACCTTCAACATGCCCTTCACTTGCTGCACATTTCCATTTTGTAACCTGCAATAATAAACACCAGTTGGTAGAGATCCACTAAGCCAGGGAGTAGTGTAAGTTCCTGCTATGGGAAATACTTTATCCAAAGGCGTTGCTATGACCTGCCCCAGTGTATTCATGATCTGGATAAGCGTGTGGCCGCCGGCAGTGGTAAAAGAAATGGTTGTGTTTTCACTGAAAGGATTGGGATAGTTACTGATGAGGCTTTTACCGGAATTATTAGGAACATTTGGATTACAGGCACTCGTTTTCACCATAGCAATATTCTGGTAATTTTTAAGCATGATCTGTTGAAGATCTTCCGGTTTTACACAAAGCCAGTCCTGTAATAAAGATGCATAAACACTCCTGAAATCATATTGCATAGGTATGTTATCATTCACGGTTGCATTGTCCGGAATGTCCGGGTTTTTCCCCTGGATAATGTTCATTGCATTGGTGCCAAAAACAATTAAGGGAGCAGCAGCACCGTGATCAGTACCTGTACTGGCGTTGCTTTTAATACGGCGGCCAAATTCACTGAAAGTAATGCCCATCACTCTGTCTTCAATATTCAGAAATTTAAGGTCGTCCTGGAATGCTTTAATGGCATCACTTACATTTTTTAATAAATCTGCATGGCGGCCAATGGAAGTGTCTGAGCTATCGGCCTGGAGTGCATGGGTATCAAAACTTCCATAACTCACCATATAAATTTTTGTTTTCAATCCGCCTTTAATCAACCGGGAAACAATTTTTAATTGGTCAGCTAATGGATTTCCAGAGGGGTAATTTGCCTGCTGATTTACTTTTAGCGCTGCATTTTTTACTACTGTTGAATAAGCAGAAGTTTGCTTGGCAACTTCACGGATATATAATAGTTCTTTACCTGCAGGTGTATTCGGTGCCGTATCTTCCACACCGCTCACTAATTTATAAAAACTGGTTGGATCACTTATACTCATACCCATGCTGGAAGACGATCCCTGGAAAACAAGCGATGTTACAGACCCAATCTGAATTCCCAGCGGATCCGGCATAGAACTATTCGGATAACCCACCGGAAAATTTGGATATTCATAGTCTAGAAAACGACCACCCCAACCACTCAATAAGACTTCATCGCTCGCTGAACCACTCATCCAGATATCCGTCGCACGAAAGTGGGAGAAATTCGGTTCAGGATAGCCCACTGATTGTATGATGCCCAATTTGTCATCATTATACAATGCCTTTAACCCGGTAAAGGAAGGATGGAAACCCGTTTTAGTAATGCCTGATAGTTTTAAAATTTTATTTTCGACAATTGCCAGATTGGAGCGTGCATTATAATAATTTCTATAATTATCTAAAGGAATGACCATGTTTAATCCGTCATTTCCTCCCTGCAGTTGGACGATTACTAATACATGATCATTGTCTGCACTGCCACTTAACAGTTTTGCCAATGGGCTGTCTTCGGCAAACGTTTTCAAAGAGAAACCATTAACTACCGACGGCAGAATAGCGCCGGATAAAGAACTTTTTAAAAAATCTTTCCTGTTCATATTAATGAAGATTTTTATTGTTTAGCTCAACTGGTATTCAGGCTGGCTGGTGAGATAATGATAAAGAGATGATAATTTTGATTTTACTATTTCGGTATTTGCCTTATCCCCCGGAGTATTCAGATATTTTGTCCATGCATCAGACCAATAGTGATCGGAGATTTGACCACCCAATAAAATGTCTTTTTTTATCTGCACCAAGCTTTCGGGCGAGAGTGGTAACGCCAACAAATACCGGACGGCATCTCTGATGAGTATATTCGGATCTGCCGGGTTTGATAAGGATTGGGCAAATAGAATTGGATCAACTTTAAGTGTTTTGGACGCTCTCGTATAGCCTGTGTTGATCAATATGTCACAAAATTGGTTTCTTTTGGGAAGTGTATCACTATTGATCCATAGCTCATGCATTTGAGGCAACTGATAATAAGCAGGCCAACCGGCAACGGCAGGCGGATCTCCAATATTTTGCTGCTGAAAGAGTCCATTTGTTTGAAGATATTGCCACATGATGTAATTATTAGCGAAATCCGATGGCAGAGGAAATTGCAGTAAAAAAACACGACTAAATCCTGCGATGAAGTCCATAGGATTTTTTATAACACATCCCTGGTTGAGCGGATCAAAAAAATGTTCACTTTTAAAAAGAGCGGATAGCACAGGAACGATATTATAGTTATTTGATTTAAAAACCTGCGCTAATGGTATAATCACATTTGTTTCAGTAGCATCGTTTATATCGTAATACACGAACCACCTGTATAGTTTTCTGCACATATGCAATGCCGTTTCATCAGCTTCACAGATCATATTTACAAGGTCATCCAACTCCAGAACTCCGGCGTTATTTGCATTTCGTCCTTTAATCGTTTTATTTTTGTAGAAAGCAGAAAATACTTTATCTGTAATATCATGCTTGTTCGAATTAAAAACCCCTATGTTATTTGTACCATCTATTGACCACCCCGTAAGAACGCGGGCTGCGGCTTTCACATCAGATTCAGAATACGTTTGTGTAGCACCATCAATTCCTTTGCCTACTGTAAATAATTCCTGTAGCTCTCTTCCATAATTTTCATCGGGTGCACTTTTGGTGTTTAAATAGCCATTCAGGTACCGCAACATGCCGGTATCAACGGTAATATTTTTTACAAATTCTTTGAAATTTCCCAGGGCATTTTTTCTTATTGTTACATTATTTTGATAGCACCATATTGCTTTTCCAATGTCGTTTGTTTCGGTCGCAAAATGGTTATGCCAGAAGAGTACCATTTTTTCCAAAATATTTCTTTCTTGATTAAGCATAAGTCCTATCCACCAGTTTTTTAAACTCTGTCTCCTTTTTGCATTAACTCCACCATCGGTGGTATTTATATCTACCCAGGTGCTTCCTTGTGAAATTGCTGCATCCTGATCGCCGGAGGTTGTAGAATTCGTATAGCTTTTAAGAGGAGAGGCAGGTTGCGAATTCGGAATAGTAAGCAAATAATTTACTGCCTGGTTCATGCTGATTCCAGTTAAAAATTTTACATCCGCAACCGTCGCACCAAATAAGGTTCTTCTCGCTAAATGCAAAGCTTGCGTATCAGTCCATTGTCCTGTATATAGCTGAAGGCCTGTACCACCACGTTGTATTGAAGCAGGTGGAATAGTAGTTTGTGTATTTTCAGAAACATTTTCAGATAATTCCTTCTCTTGCATTGAGGTGTTTTTAATAATTATGGAAATAAAACAGAATTAGAAATTGACTGAACAAATGTTTTAAGGTTTAATGTCTGGCAAAAATATAATTAGAGAGAATGCTATATTTATCATGAACTGAAAGTACACCAAATAAATTGTAGCAATTTTTAAAAATGTGGATTTGAGCTTTAAGCCGAAGAATGAACAAGCTAAAAAGGAATTACATTAGTTCAATGAAATTAAGGTTGACGTAAATTATGTGGACGTATTTTTTCCTAGCAGTTATATTCTAAATTCAAGGTAGCGGGAATAAATGACGCAAGAAATTAAAGTATTATTAAATTTAATGTCAGACATTTCATTTTAGTTTCTTATTTATTTTCATTCGTTGGTATAATTAAAAAATTCAACTCCGACGTATTCTTCACCTAATCCAATATCTTCAAAGCTTCTTTAAACGTATTACAATGCGCATCAACAATCTGATAAAGTAAACTTGAATATCCTCCACCCATGGAGGTTTGTACAGGCACGACATACTGTTTACATAAAGTGTAAATTATCTCATCCCGCTTTCTGCACCCATCTATGGTGAGTTTTAGTTTCCCCATTTTATCAGTTGTAAGTACATCCACACCAGATAAATAAAATACGAATTCAGGATTTACTTTTTCAAAAAGTTCCGGTAATACACGTTCTAATATTTTTAAATATTCTACGTCCCCCATTCCATCTTCAACACCTATATCCAAACTTGATTTTTCTTTCTTAAAAGGGAAGTTGTTTTTCCCATGCATACTAAAGGTAAAGACACGATCATCATTGTAAAAAATTTCAGCAGTTCCATTTCCCTGGTGTACATCCAGGTCTATGATTAGAATTTTATTTATACCGGAATAGGTCAATAAATAATTAGCTGCAATAGCCTGATCATTCAGCAAACAAAATCCTTCACCCCAATTGCTGCCTGCATGATGCGTTCCACCGGCAATATTAAATCCATATCCGTTTTCCAAAGCCCAAAGGGCGGAATCTAAAGTTCCTTTAGCAATGTGAAGTTCACGTTGTATTAAGGGTTCAGACAGGGGAAATCCGGTGCGCCTTGCTTCTAACCTTGTGAAGGACAGGCTCTTTAATTTTTCCCAATATTCTTTGTTATGAGTCATAAGAATCGTTTCCTCTTCGATAATTCCCGGTTCAAAAAAATCACTTTCTTCTACCACACCCTCCCGGAGCAATTGCTCATGCAGCAATTCGTATTTAATCATAGGGAAACGGTGATCTTCCGGCAGTGGATGCACATATAACGGGTGGTAAGCAATCATAGGATTTAAAGGTAAGGGCATTTTGTGAGCAATGAGCTGTGAGCTAGCTTTGAGCTGGTTACGGTCCAATGAGAAAAACTAATCTCTATCCGCTTAAAATATAAAATCGAAAGACGTAAATAAATGATCAAAATTGTATTACCTTCTCCTCCGAAAAAAATAAAAATATGACCAAATATCTCCTGCCTGCTTGTTTACTGTTTATGACTGTGATTAGTTGTACCTCATCTCAAAAAGAGGATGGCTACACAGAAGATGGCTTTAGCGGATTTAATGTGGATACGCTGAACAATGATATCAAGGTTCTTGCTTCGGACTCTTTCCAGGGGCGTAAACCTTTTACGGAAGGGGAAGTAAAAACGATTGCTTATTTGAAAGAACGCTTTGTTGAAACAGGTTTGGAACCGGGCAATGGGGATAGTTATTTTCAGGATGTACCTATGGTAAATATTGCTACGCAGGCTGACCCTGAAATGCAGGTGCTAACACCAAAAGGAAATATTACATTAAAGGGGTTTGAGGACTATGTGATCTGGACAGAAAAACCAGACCCTCTTATCAGCCTTGATAAAAGTGAATTGGTGTTTGCAGGTTATGGTGTGAACGCTCCGGAGCGTAACTGGAATGATTATGAAGGTCTGGATGTAAAAGGAAAAATCGTATTGGTATTGGTGAATGATCCCGGTTATGGAATAGATGAATCCTTATTCAAGGGCGATACGATGACGTATTATGGAAGATGGACGTATAAATTTGAAGAAGCTGCAAGACAGGGAGCGAAAGGTTGCCTGGTCATTCACAATACCAAAGCGGCAAGTTATCCCTTTAGTGTGCCGCAAAATAACTGGAATGGTTCAAGGCTTTTGTTGGATGAGCGTGGAAAGGATGTGAAATACTGTGATGTGGTGGGATGGGTTTCAGAGCCAACAGCTATTAAACTGTTGGAAGCCGCAGGTTACGATTCTACCTTGCTCACCAAAGCAGCCGTTCCGGGGTTTAAAGCTGTTCCATTAAATGAAAAACTGACGACAAACATTAAGGTTACTGCCACATATAATATGTCGCATAATGTAGTTGGAAAAATTACCGGCAGTAAATATCCGGATGAGTATATTATTTATACTGCTCATTGGGATCACCTGGGAATTGGTAAACCGGATGAAACGGGCGATAGTATTTACAATGGCGCATTGGATAACGCCAGCGGTGTAGCGGGGTTGTTGCAATTGGCAAAAGCATTTAACAGCATGAAGGAGAAGCCTGAACGCACCATCGTATTTCTTTCCGTAACTGCGGAAGAACAAGGGCTTTGGGGGTCCGCTTATTATGCAAGAAATCCTATTTATCCTATAAATAAAACGGTCGCAAACATTAATATGGATGTGCTCAATAGTTTTGGGAAAACCAAAGATATTGTCGTAGTGGGGCAGGGGCAATCTGAACTGGAAGATTATTTAAAAGATGCCGCATTGAAAATGGATCGGGTGATCGCCTATGAGCCACATCCTGAGGCCGGATATTACTACCGGTCCGACCATTTCAATTTTGCAAAAGTGGGTGTTCCCGCCTTGTATATAAATTCAGGAACTGACGTGATTGGCAAAGGGAAAGAATTTGGAAAACAAAAGCTGGACGAGTATACTACTAAATATTATCATCGTCCCTCAGATGAGTATAAAACAGATTGGGATATGGACGGTGGACTTGAAGACCTGAAGTTATTAT
>JBBSUB010000228.1:0-6934 GCA_038235345.1 Chitinophagales bacterium | reverse complement strand
TGGAAATCCATTATGGGTAAAAGAAGATGGTTCCATTGTTCAGGGAGATTTCCTAACCAGCAAGTATTATGCTTATGATTTGAAAAATCCGGGTGATATGACCAAAACTGCAGTTGCGCTAAAATATGAAGACAAACGAATTTTGGGACAGGGGAATCCAACATGGTTTGGAGGATTCGGAAATACCGTCAATTACAAAAATTTTGATCTGAATGTATTTTTAACTTTTGCCGGTGGCAACAAAGTGTATAATGCAACAGGGCAAGAGTCTTTGAGCAACCAAAAATTCCAAAACTCAGGTGAAACCCAAATGGATCGCTGGACAGCTGCAGGACAAGTAACAAATGTTCCTAAACTATATTACGGAAGTGATAATTTCGTTAATCAGAACGGAAGCATGAACAGCAGATTCCTCGAAAACGGGTCATTCCTGCGCGGTCAGAACATCGCACTGGGATATTCAGTTCCTCCGGCTAAATTAGCTGCCGCTACCATAACTTCTCTGCGTTTATACGCCCAGGTCCAGAATGCCTTTATCATGACGAAATACTCAGGGCTGGATCCGGAATTGAGCACAAGTGTTACAACGAATGACAGACCAGGATTGGACTACAACGTAAGTCCTTTACCAAGAACAATCACTGTAGGACTTAATCTTACTTTTTAACCCAGAAAAATTAATAGATAATGAAACATATTTTTAAACACATATTTCACTTGCAAAGCAGGAGATATGTACTTTATATACTCAGTATATTTATCCTTTTTGTCTCGTGCAAAAAGAGTTTTACAGAACTAAACCCACTGGACTCCCTGTCTGAGACAACGGCATTTTCTGACCCCTCAAAAATTGAGTTGGTAGCAAACGGTATGTACTGGCAGGCCGCTGTAGGAATCTATGATCCAGGAACGGGCCCGGTTGCAGGACGCGGCTATCCTTTTGGAGGCGCTTCCGTAGAACAGGGTGAAATGAGGGGTGAGGATATGGTAAACCTTGCCACGTTTTACGCCATTACTTACGAAGCCACCTACAACGCTGCCTCAGCAAACAACGCCAATCACTGGGAGCAATTATATCAATTAATTAACCAGGCAAACGTATTGGCTGACGGTGCAAATAAAGCCGGGCAAGCCGGAATTCTTGGCGCCGATGTAGCGAAGCAATATGAAGGAGAAGGCAAATTTATGAGAGCACTGGCTCATCATGAATTACTTGTCCATTTCTCCAGACCATATGCAGATAACAAAGGTTCTAATATGGGCGTTCCTTACCGCGATGTAGCCATCAACAATCCAACTGCAGTGGCAGCAAATGCATCACTGGGACGGGGCACTGTCGCAGAGGCATATACGAAATTACTCGCAGATCTTGATTGGGCTGAACAGAATTTGCCTGATAAATCTCCCCGTGGAGCAGCAAGGCCCTCCAAAGGTGCCGCAATTGCTTTAAAAACCAGGATAAAGCTCCACATGGGCGATTGGGCTGGTGTAGTGGCAGAAGGAGCAAAATTAGGAACGGACGGAGCAGGGCCATCTTTTACTAGCCCTGTAAGTGGATTTATTCTGGAAGCAGATCCGGAAACACCATTCAAAAATTACACAGGCAGCAAAGAATCTATATTTTCTATCGCCAATAGTGCATCTTCAAATGGCGGTGTAAATGGTGCTCTTCCCCAAATGCTTTCAGCCGCTTCAACAGCAGCATCTCCAAGCGCAGGTAGAGGACTGGTAGCAATCAGCCCTAATTTCTATAATGCTCCATATTGGGTAACGGGAGACAAAAGGAGAAATTTGCTTGTACAGCAGGCTACTTCTCCTAAAATATTTTTTACCAACAAATATTGGGATTATACAACAAGGGCAAACTGGACTCCGATCATTCGCTATGCAGAGGTACTTTTGAACGTAGCTGAAGCAAAGGCAC
Organism: Chitinophagales bacterium; assembly: GCA_038235345.1. Taxonomy (GTDB): domain Bacteria; phylum Bacteroidota; class Bacteroidia; order Chitinophagales; family Chitinophagaceae; genus Ginsengibacter. The sequence continues at coordinate 5,010 of JBBSUB010000228.1, read as the reverse complement.
GTATGGGTGGAGCTGCAAATTTGACCGGAGCGTTTAACCTTCTTAATGCAGTACGAAACAGGTCAGTACCTGTAGCCGACCGTTTCATAACAGCGCCTGTTGATTTAATCCTGGCGATCCTGCGTGAGAGACGTATTGAATTAAGTGCAGAAGGACGTCGGTGGGCAGATATTCAACGTCTTGCACTGGATCCTGTGTATGGAACCAACGGCATACCGGCTAAAATTTTAGGCTCCCAGATTAAGTCAGATGGATCAGATTATAACCTGACAACACGACCTATGATCACTCCATCTAAGGCAACTATTCCGTATAAGGATTTTAGATTTGTTTGGCCACTCTCTTCCAGGGAGGTTACTGCCAACCCTACTTTGAGAGCACAACAGAATCCTGAATATTAAAGAAAGATTAATATAAATAAACTAAAACAGGTTGCATTATTCATTTAATGCAACCTGTTTTTATTTAAATTATACAATGATATCAGACAAATCATTTCTCCGAAAAATTAATTTTCAGCAATGCACAAAACTAAAAAAGAATAATCAGGCAAACTAAAAACAAGGCGAGGCGGATGTTACCCATTTATTAAAAGAAAAAAGGTCTGTTTTAGTAAAAAGTCTGCAAAGTAAGGAGCATTTTTTTTATAAACTTCCGGACCTTTATTTAAGATAGTTCACTGTTTAATCACAAGATTTATTTTTTAAACCCATGTAATATCACGCGGTGGTAAATTTGCAGCAAAGTCGCTAAAAACGGATTGTCCCTTTGCCAACATTCCCTTCATTTCAGTAGGGTCAAAAGTCAACCCACCCGGACCGCCGCCCAGGAATTCCTGCGGGCGAATCTTAAATATTTTAATAGCTTCTTTATTTTGGAAAATGTTTGGTTGTGCCAATGTAAAATATTGATCAATTTCTTGCTGACTGACTCCCGCTGCAAGCATTTGCTTTTTTACACCGTCAATATATTTTAGAGCATTAGCATATTGATCGGTTATAGCAATATCATTCTTTCCAACTTCGCTTGTTAAGATATCGACTGTCTCACCTAAAATATCCAGCAGGTTTTTAAATTGGGGCTTTATCTTTTCGGAAGCATCAGGAGAGAGCAAAATGGCAAAAATTTCTGTTGCTCCTGCATCTATCGCCATTTGCACACCACAATATTCGATTACACCACCATCCACATATTGATAATCCGGATTAGCAGCGCCGGGAACGTCACGGCCAACTATAATCGGTGGCATGAATACAGGCTCGCACGAGGAAGCAAGCATTGCCCTGCGGAAATGGTTTGCATTAATCGTTTGTACTACCCTATAACCCGTTGGCTGTATTGAAGAAGCATTATTTGTAAAAATGGTCAATTCATTCGTTTGCAAACATGCAGTCGTCAAAAAAACTTTTTTGCCCGAGGCCTGCAATTGATCATAGTTTGAATCAGGATAATTATTTTGAATCATTTTCCAGGCTGGTGTAACATCAAATAAAGCGGTTTCTCCAAGTCTATCACCAATGTTTCCTTTTATAAAAAGATCCATATTTGATATAGAGGTATAAATTCTTTCCAGGGTATCAATTTTCTTTAGAGAAGCAAGGGATACCACGAGAGCGCCGGCGCTTGTACCAACGTAAATATCAAAATCCAGGCGGGGATAAGTGATAAATAATTCCTTTAAAACACCTATGGCAAAAGCTCCTTTAGAACCGCCGCCACTAATAACCAAAGCTCTTTTCATGTGTATTTGTTTTTAATTTAAACACGGATTTCAGGCACCAATTACACGAATTAAAAAACCCGATACCTGAAACCTGATACCTGAAACCTGATACCTAATACCTAATACCTCTTACCAATTAAATCTCCGGAATTTTCCGTTTCTTCGAAATACGTATCGCTACCTCACTTTGAAACCACCAGTTGTTTTGCCTGTAATCCCTATGGGCTGTTAGTCCGAAAGTGATGATATTTCCTGCATCCAAAATAATCCCTCCACCTAAAAGACGTTGTTTACCGGTACCCCAAAGATGATCCACCATCAAATTTAGATTACCTAAAGATCCAACCCCCGCACCCTTCAAATTTGCATTAAAGGTTTTCAATTTCAAGGACAAGGAAGGTCCAATTTCCCCCTGAATTTTTTTATTCTCATAAAAACCGCCGGCAACAATTCCTGCTCTTAGTAAATGAGGCACAACTGTATATTGAGGTGCCAGTTGCAAACCGCCGACATACAAATCCGGCCCTGATGTAAAATCAGTGATCAGTCCATTGTGCAATTTTGCATACAGGATAAATCCTTTCGGAAATTCAGTATCAGTTTGCGCGGGGCAATAAGCTGCAAAGCCACTAAATAACAGGATGAAAAATATTCTTTTAATGAAGGAATGTAGATTAGCCATAACAATTGTCTTTGAGTAGTTAAATAAAAAAAATCACTTCTTAAAAAAGAAACCGTTCAATACCCTGATTTAAATGATCCGTTTTAAAATTTCATAACAGTTATCCCGGTTTTAAATCCTGTCCATCTTCTATACAACTAATTTTTTTAAACACGAATTTTAGGCACGAATTGCACGAATTAAAAACAGTGTTTCAAAAGTTGTTTTTAGCGAAACATCGGCGCGTCTATAGAGGGACTACTATACAACTAATTTATTTAAACACGAATTTTAGGCACGAATTTCACGAATTGACAACAATGTTTCAAAAGTTGTTTTTAGCGAAACATCGGCGGCCCTATAGAGGGACTACTATACAACTAATTTTTTAAACACGATTTTAGGCACGAATTTTACGAATTGAAAACGATGTTTTCAGCGTTGTTTTCAGCGAAAAATTGGCGCGCCTACAGAGGGACTACTAAATATTTAAAACCTGTATTCAAGCCCATCACCTTTCAGATTTCAAAATTAACCAATCTCCCTTTCTTTTACGGGGAGGAAAACCATGATAATTACCATGGAAATCACTTATTATTTGTTGCAGCTTATCGAGGTGAAAGCTATGTATCCTTTAGATCAACCGGCAGAATGCAGGAAAAGTCTCCAGGTGAATTTTAGCCCTGACTATACCCAACGGTTTTCTGAATATCCTTTACAAACAAAATTATTTCACGTTCCATTATTTTTCTACTTTTATACTATAAATGGAAAACTAAAACAACCGAATGAGTTTCAACCTGGAGCAAATCATCAAAATTTTAATTTATTTCCATGCATTTTTCGGGGGAATCGGCTTAATCACCGGTACAATCAGCATTTGCGGGAAGAAAGGCGGAATCAATCACAAAAAAGCGGGAAAAATTTTTTCCTATTCAATGATCATCAGTTCCCTGATCTCTCTAATTGTAGCAAGAATGCCCAACCACGGCAATCTCTTTTTATTCCTGATCGGCATATTTACAATTTATATGGTTCTGGCCGGAAATGCTGCGCTGACATTCAAAAGCACCAATAAACTACAGGCGAATAATTTAGACAAAACTATCTCAGGTATCATGCTGGTAATTTCGATAATTATGATCATCATGGGAACTGTGGGGATCATACAAAAAATTAACAATAGTATCCTGTATGTATTTTTTGGATCCTTTGGTGTCCTTTTGACTATAAAAGATTTTCAAACATTTAAACGCATTACACAGAATAGAAATGCCTGGATCAAAAGCCATATCGGACGTATGGTTGGCGCACTCATTGCCTCCGTTACTGCCTTTTTAGTGGCGGGACTGAATATCGGAACTGTCCTGGTTTGGATACTTCCTACCATCCTTGGTGTACCGTATATTATCTATTGGTCAAGAAAATTTAAATCGCCCGGCATGGCGATCGGACAATAAAATCCTTTAGTTAAACCACCGGGAATTTCAATCCGGAATGAATCCGTGGACGAAGACTGCTGCGTTTGTAGAGACGCAATGAATTGAGATTCTACGAACACAACCCCCAAAACCACCCCACCAAAAATAATTATTCCTTGAAAATGAAAAATACTTTCTAAATGACGCAACGACTTCCCTTCGATAAACTCAGGGCACTGAAACTAATTGCAAATTTATTTTTAATTAGAAGCTTCTGTGCAGTTAATGATCCGGTCTCTCGTTCGAGCGACAAAAAAGTTTCAAATTAAATAATATCTAATCAATTTCCAGGGTTTTATATACCTTACGTCTTTAGAATAAATCCATCTGTTCGCAATCATTGTTAAAGAAAATTTTCAAATAAAAATAAAAAAATTAAAGAAAGAATGTTGTGGCAGTATTTATTGATTTTCATGGGAGCCTTTATGTTTGATATAGCACCTTTCCCTTTTCTGCCTGCCTTTACTATCATGGTATTTTTTCAAATAATTTTTGACTTAAATGTGTGGTTAGTAATTATAATAGGCGTGGCTGGCTCAGTATCAGGCAGATATATTCTCCTCTTATATGCTCCCTTCATAGGAGAAAAGTTTTTAAACTTATCGAAGAATCAAGACATTCAATTTCTTGGAGAAAAAATGAATGAGAATAAATGGAAAGGCCAAATGTTTATACTTGCTTATTCATTATTACCCCTTCCCACTACCCCACTTTTTTTAGGAGCAGGCATTTCAAAAATAAAGACCAGGTATATTATACCTGCGTTTCTCATTGGCAAATTCACAAGTGATACTATCGCATTACATGCCGGTAAATATGCAGCAGAAAATGCCCAAAGAATCATCGAGAATGCACTATCCTGGAAGTCAGTTGCAAGTTTAATATTTGGGTTGTTAATGCTTTTTGCTCTTTTTTTCATAAACTGGCGCACATTGATTCAAACAAAGAAATTGGTGTTTAATTTTAAAATATGGAAGTAGATGCACCATCCTTAATGATCAACAAAAGCATTAAATCGATTTAATAAAAACAACGAAATACGAACACATGGCTTTATCAAATTGTGGACGTATTCAACAATCAGCAACATTTCCCACTATCAACAAGGGTTCTGACTTCCAAAACTCCGGTGACCGATAAAAATT
>JBBSUB010000227.1:0-6943 GCA_038235345.1 Chitinophagales bacterium | reverse complement strand
CAGATCGGATAAAGCATGCAGGCATATCACTGCCGTGCCGGGATCATTAATACCGGGACTTAATGCTTTAATAGCGACTTCTGCAATTTGGTTAAACCCGTAATCCGCATTCAATTGAATTGGCTGACCTTTATAAAAATCTGAAGTGGCCATAAGTTCATCCATACAATCTTTATCAACCGGTTCCTTACTATATATCTCCATAAAAACAGTCCCTTTTATCAGATAAGTTGCCTGTGTGTATAAAAAACAAATAAACAGGTTTTTATCGGTTGCAATCTGCAGAAGTTTACTTTCATTAAAACTCTGGAAATAATTAGATTCTGGTGCCCGAATCTCCTGGAAAGAAAGCATTGGTTTGGAAAAACTTTCATTCTTTATCTCTTCAAATCTTTTCTTCATCGTTTTCATAGTTTGCTCCTGCACACGATGAATAACAGTTTCGTATTTGACCGTTTGCGTTACATAATCCAGGAAATAAATGAACAGGAAAATATCGATGACCGTTAAAAGAATCAGCAGGTAAATACTCAGGGCAGGTACATAAATACCGCTATTTATATCACGAATTGTACTAAGTAAAAATAGCGCATAGACAATCGTACCGATATAAAATCCTAAGATAATCTGTTGAATACGATTTTCTATCATACTTGCAAGCACCCGGTTGCTCATTTGAGAAGCTGCCTGGTTCAAAACGATCATCACAAGGGAAAAACTAAAAACAGTAAGAGAAATCAGCGCACCTGCTACGGTGGATACAATAGAACGAGCTGTACTTGCATCCTTTAAGCTTAGCCAGCTAAGGGTTGACTTTAAATGTTTTCCCCAATCGGAGAAATCAATTTCAAGCATAATCCATGAAAACAAAAGAAATGCTAAAGCTATTATTGCAGGGATAAAGGCGATACTCCCTGTAATTTTATTATAATAAATCTTAAACCACTTGCTGATCTTTATCATCATTTATTTTTTTGAGCTATTCTTCTCCCTCCCGGATAAGCACTCAACAATTTAAGTGTAAATGTTCGCAATATTTTATTTTAATTTGAGATTTTTATATCCCTCCAGCTTTTGAATTGAGGTTGAGGTAGCACCTTAATAATCATTTTCCCTAAATTCTTGCACAGTTGCAGGAACTACCAAAATTCGTGCTCATCAGGGAGTTATCTGAAAGGAAAACCTTCATTTAAAATAAAACGAAACCATTTCTAAAAAATTTTTAAAACAAAGCTGTTGGGCTCAAGCCCGGACGGCATTACTTTTCTAACTTCCAGCTAAAGCAGGAGGCAATTCAATGTGTCAATTCATTCCTTCTGAATTGCCACATGGCTTCAGCCTATAAATCAAAAAGTATATTGTTAAACCACTTTAGCCCAAAGATGTGTTTCTCCTCTAATCACCCAATTTTTCCAACTTCAGAGCTACCCTTCTGTTCTGGCTCCGTGCAGCATTGGTGCTTCCTGTTACTGCGGGGTTTTCAAAAGATTCAGATGTAACAATAATCTGTTTTTTGGAAACTCCTTCTTTGATCAAAAAATTAGAAACTGCCTGTGCCCTTTGAAGAGATAATTTTTCATTGATAGCTCTTGATCCGGTTGAATCTGTATGTCCTGTAATATGGACCTCTAAGCCGGGGTTTTTTTTAAGAACTCCTGCTATAAAATTGAGCCTGTTATCATAAATCTGCTGTACTGACGATTTTCCGGTTGCAAATAAAATATTTTCTTCGGGCAAGGAAGCATAATCAAAAGCAGGTTTCTCAACAACCTCTTTCACCCTTACTGTATCAATTCTGGAAAACTCCCGGAAAGGCCTGGAAACAAATGAATCTGCCGGCAAATTTTTCAAACTATCTTTTACACGAATCGTATCCCTTAGAATCACAGAATCCCGAACATAAACAGTGTCCGGTGTAACAGGAACCGCAACTTCCGCTGGTTTTTGCCGCTGGGAGTTTCCGGAAGTATTTATAGGAATGGGTACTGGTATAAAATTATTATTCCGGCGGGAATTCCTCCGGTCATTGCTTACTCTTGTATTCAGGCGATCAATATCTTTTGAAAGTGCATCAGCCTGCCTTGAGTATTGGCTAAGCAAATCATTTTGCTGTTTTTGTAAACGTTCATACTCTTTGGTATCCGGTGTATTTCTATTGTCCGGTATACGTGCAGGAGCAATTGCATAGTTTTCATCAGGTACCAATACTGTATCATTTGATCTTCTCTGTGCTAAGCTTTTAGCCTGTGTAAGGCTATCCGTCATATCTGAATATCTTTTCGCCATCCGATCCAGTGAGTCCTGCATATGTTGCAGCTTCTGTCCGTAAACCGCATCCTTATTTTTTTTAGTATTTAAAGAGTCTGCATTAAAAACAACCCGTGTAGAATCTTTAATTTCAGAATCTCTTCTTGTTATGATAGAATCCTGTGCCGACTCAACTTTTTTTTTATCCGCAGAAAACTGGTTATTTTGAACAAGCGAATCAATCCTGGCAGAATCCTGCTTAATGGCATTTCTACGTACCGTTAAAGCATCTCCCCTTTTGGCCTGCAAACTACCCTGCGCATATACTAAACTGTCATTAGCATTTTGCAGACTATCTATTCTCAGAAGATTGTATGAAACAGCGGAATCTTTTGCATTTTCAACATCTGCCTTATTTGTGCTGTCCATTTGCTTTTGTAATTTCTGCATGGATTGAATCAGGCTATCCAATTGTTGTCTTTTAATTTTTAAACTATCCCTGTTTATTTTTGACATGCTGTCTGCCACTTGTTTGTTGTGCAGGCGGGTAATTTGCAGCCTTTTTGCATCCAAACTATCCATATAATTTTCCGGATAATAATTTTGCACCATAGTTGTCGAATCTCTTTTTTCCTGACCATTACCATAATAGTAATTATTGATGATCGTTACATTTTGTTTTACATCAGGATTGTTGTAAACTTTTCCATTTTTATAATCCAGGATTAAGCTATTTTTATTCTGAGTATTCCCCGAAAGGCTATCAGACATTTGCCTGTTTTGCCATTCTCTTTTCTCCATGATTTCTTTTTCATACTCTTTTTGAGACTGAGGCAATGGTGCAACTTTAGTAGCTTCATCATTACTAAATACTGTATTTAAAAATCGATTGCTTTTATTTGGTTTACCATAAGTAAAACCAACTTTTAATCCTACATGTACATCGGCTGATCTTAGTTTATTGTTGAACAACATACTTCCCAGGTTACTGCTTCCAATAAATAACGGGCCCATACGCAATGTAGCACCTAACTGATGTTGTTTATAATCCGTAAAATCGTTTCTCTGTGTGACTGTGTATGGGATATAAATTCCAAAATGCCTTGTTTCAAATCTTGGTGTTATGGTATAATAGCCGAATTTATCAAATCGCTGACCTGGCTCACTACCCATATTTACCGGCCAATAAGACCTTACATTTAAAAACAAGCCTTTCACAAACTTCACGTCCAACTGAGCGCTCAATGCTGTCGGCATGTAAATATTATAGCTTCGGGGATCATTTGGATTGGCAATCACCCTATTCGCCAGTGCAGTATCAAAATTTTTGAGTGTCTTATAATGTGCGTTTCGAATATCCCAATTATTGATATCAGCACTGAAAGAATGTACATTGGCAGGTTTATCAAATTTGAACATTCCTACATCTAATAAGGATACACCCAGTTTAAATATATATTTATTCACATCACGTCTGAGCGCATCATATGATTTTTCATCATCCGTTTTGAGGTACTTAAATTTATCAATATTACCCCGGTATTCATATACCAATCCTGCATCTAACCCGAAAGCACTGGCATCGGGGCTGAAATTCTTGTCAAATAATTTATTAAAATCAGCATTCTGATTGTGATTGTATGTTACATTAGGGCTATTGAAATTAAATGTACTATCGCCATTTACCTGCATTTTCAAATTTCCGGAGGACAAATTAACGGAAGACAAGCCAGCAAGATATTTACCCGTTACAGCAGCTTTTAAAAAATGTTTATCAGAAGAATACAAAACTCTTCCATAAGTCAGACCCACTTCTGCCCAACTAAGAGAGTTAATACTTATTCCGGACACATCCACCTGAGTATTGTTTGTTGGAGGGTTATAAAAATTATTGTAAGCCAGGTTAGCGAAATCCTGAGAAATTCCCCTGCCCTGTATCATTGTCCGGAATTGCATATTCAGGGCAATAGCAGATTTCTTTCCGGTTGTAGCCATAAAACTGAGTGGTAATTGTGTCCGGTTATTAATATTAAAAAAGACTTTTTCACCAGGTTTCAAAGATGCTTCAGAGAGGTGTTGATCTCTGAAAGAAGCATAGTCGTCAAATTTATTTTTATTGAATTTTAAAAGAACATCTTTATCCAGTAAAAAATAATTATTACTATAATTAACACCGGTAGAAAATAGATTGATATCAAATTTGAACCTGCTATCTATTATACTGGCGGGTTGCAACATAACACCTGTTATTCCCGAATAATTTCCAGTACTCAGACCCAAAAAGTCTTGTGCATCTGATTTAGAAAAGAAGAAAGTAAGTAAGATAAAAAGAGGTAGAATTTTTTTTGACATATGTTTAAAATTGATTGAAAAAGAATACGATTTCTTTACATTTAAAATAGGGAGTAAAACCATGCCGTTATGAGAAAATTTTAAGTTGGGTAAAAATTGATTTAATAATTTATAATTATTTGAATTGCTGATTTTTTTTGTAAATAACTATAACAAAGCATCATAGCAATAACATTATAAAAATATTCAAAATAAAAAAAAGGCATAATTCAAAGGCCAACCATTTATTTTCGCAATCAGATAAATTCTCATTTAGTTTATATGGGTATTTATATCCACATTTAGATAATTACATCAAAAGTTTTGATTTTTCATTTAAGAAACGGTTCATCTTATTTCCTGCAGTAACAGGCACGATTTTATAATCAGCATTTAGAACCATGCGTTTTTTGAAAATTTAAAACATCCGTCAGGAAGAATTTTTTAAAAGACCATCTTGCTCTTTTTCTGTTAACTTTTTTTCGTAAGCTATATCAATAGGATCACCGAAAATGTAAAACATTTTTTGTTTAAAACTTTTGGTAGATTTTATGTCATCCCACATATCCTTATACTCATGAAAATTAAGGATAAGAGGATTTATTTTGCTTGGAACCTCTGTCGTAATTCCATATTTTACCTGTTCTTCTTCTTTCTGGTACGTGCCAAAAATCCTGTCCCAGAAAATAAAGGTTGCGCCATAATTTTTGTTGATATACTTTTCCTGGGAACCATGATGAACGCGGTGGTTGGATGGAGTGGCAAAAATATATTCAATAGCAGGATGCAGTTTTCGGATGTATTCAGTATGTACCCAGAACTGAAACAAAACTGCTATCTGGCTGGTTATAAAAAAGATGATCGGGTGAAAGCCGATAACCGCCACGGGCAAAAAGAAAATAATTTTAATGTTTTGTACCCAGCTTAGCCGGAACGAAACGGTCAGATTGTAATGATCACTGCTATGATGTACTACATGCGTAGCCCAAAAAAATCTTTGTTGATGAGATATACGGTGTGACCAATAACTGCATAAATCAAAAATCAGGTAACAGGGTATAAATGTCCACCAGGCAAACGGGAAACGCCATGGAACAGCATTATAAATAAAGATAGCCAGGTAAATAAAAAGGATCTTCAGAAAAAAATTAATAATCGCATTTCCGACCCCTACACCGATAGAACCAATAGAATCTTTTTTTTCGTATAAATTTTTCTCTTGTTTCTTAGATAAATACCACTCTAACAATACAAAGAAAAACATGACCGGAGCGGCCCAGATAATGATATCAGGAGTGTTTTCTTCAAGTTGATCTATTGCATCTAGAGGAATTATTGGAGCACCGAAAAAATTTTGAAAAAAAAGGAACGTGTCGGGAAAATTCATCAAAACGATTATGTTTGTTCAATCCACTGTTTAACTATTTTCATACCATCTTTCCTTTTTTGCAAAAGGTCAATGATTGGAATCATTCATTGACCTTTAAAAATACATTGAGGAAATCATGAAATAAATCTACCTTAATCTTCTATTTTTAAACTTTATTTTAGCCAGGAATACCAAAAAGTGTTTATAGAAATTAATAAAAATTTATTATGGAAATCTTACGGAACATTTATGGAAATGCAGGCATACCGGAAAATGATTTGCTCAAAATATCTGAAAAACATCATCTGATATCTTTCTCCAAAGGGGATTATCTTCTAAAAGAAGGTGAGTATTTAAGGGAATATTATTGTATAGAATCGGGAATTTTGAGAAACTATGTAATTGATTATAACGGCCAGGATATCACCACCGGTTTTGTAGGCCAAATGAAATTGCCATAGATGTAATATCCTTATTCAACGGACTTCCGGCAGAAGAAAACCTGCAGGCCTTGGGTGATGTTCAGGCATGGAGAATTGAATTTGACGACTTCCAGGAGCTTTATCATCAAATTCCCAATTTCAATGAATGGGGAAGATCCTGGATGTCAGGGGGAAGTGTTTTATTTGAAGCAAAAATCAGTTGAAATGATTACCCTCTCTGCAAAGGAAAGGTACCTGAGGTATATTGAAAAATTCCCCCAAATTATTCAGAATGCTCCTTTGAAACATATTGCAACCTATCTTGGAATAACCGATACATCGCTTAGTAGTCCCTCTATAGGGCCGCCGATGTTTCGCTAAAAACAACTTTTGAAATACTGTTTTCAATTCGTGCAATTCGTGCCTAAAATTCGTGTTTAAAAAAATTAGTTGTATAGAAGGCGCGCCGATGTTTCGCTAAAAACAACTCTTGAAATACTGTTTTCAATTCGTGCAATTCGTGCCTAAAATTCGTGTTTAAAAAAATTAGTTGTATAGAAGGCGCGCCGATGTT
>JBBSUB010000226.1:0-6961 GCA_038235345.1 Chitinophagales bacterium | reverse complement strand
TTTATTTTAGTTCCGGGAATATTCTGAATAATCGTTTGTTTAAATTCATTTGATAGTGAATCAATTTTCTGATCATAATTTCCGCCACCGTTTGGTGTGTAAACAAACTGCTCATTTTGTCCCTGGTTATATGCTAACCTGTAATTGATTTCTAAGGAAAGGTCTTTATTCAAAGGTTCTGTATACACAAAGGAGGCAGCTACATTTTTCGTGGTCTCATTGTAATTCTTTTTCTGATCCTGTACCCGATTTGTCGATAACTGTCCGTCGAAATAAGATTTGTTATCAGATAATAGAAAATTTGTGCCTTTGTTATTCAATAAACCCCAATCCGCAGAAGCAGATACCGTTCTCCGGTCTTTCTTGAATTTATGTTTGAAAATCACGTTTCCTGAAAAAGCTTGTTTGTCGCTTTTGGTACGAACCTGCCGGTCAGAACTGTTTTTTAATGTATTCGCATTGCCGGTTGTTGTCGAATGGCTTGTTGTAAGGCTTTCTGTCTCGTAGTAATTATTATTTGCTGTAATTTTTAAGGAATTCATGGAATCAATTTTTATATCCAGAATTCCTTTCAATTTTAGATTGTGCCTGTTTGTATTGGAAGATTGAAGGGAGTTGTTGTAAAGAATAGAATCTAACACGGGAGTTTGTACAAAGCTCCGTATGTTATTTTGATATCGCTGCTCATTATACCTGGGCGCTAAATTCAGATTGTATTTATCCAACCATTTATTATTGTATTGTATTCCTGCATTGGTATTCGTTGTAAAACCATTCTCTGTGTTCACATAAGGTTCGTCATCAGAACTGCCACTCATGTAGATCATGACTCCGCCATCATCAGTGACAGAAATATTATCAAATCCACTATATTTTTGTTCATCTTCCCAACCAAGCCCATCCTGCCCTGTATTCCCATTTAATAGAAAGCCGGATATTTTTCTTTTTCCTTTAAATGAACTCCCCATCAGGTTCGTATTGTACCTGTTATCGATGTCTTTTTGAGGACCGCCGGCAACATCTGCTTTCCCGAAATAACCCGTCTTCGCGTCTTCTTTCAATTTAAGGTTGATCGTCTTGGCAGTATTCCCATCATCAATACCGGTAAATTCTGCCTGATCACTTTTTTTGTCAAATACCTGTACTTCTTTTACCGCATCTGCCCGTAAGTTTTTTACAGCCATTCCGGGATCATCACCAAAAAACTCTTCCCCATCCACCAAAACCTTTTGAACAGTTTCCCCAAGAGCAGTTATTTTGCCATCCTTATCTACCTGTATACCGGGTAATTTTTTTAATAATTCCTCTACATTCGCATTTGCGCTTACGACAAAACTATCTGCCGTATAAATGGTGGTATCTCCTTTGATACGCATGGGCGTACCTGAGTTTACAATAACCTCCTGCAGAAGTGCCGCTTTGGATAGAAGATGAATAGTGGGAAGTTCCGTGTTTTCTTGTACATCAATATTATCCAACAAATCCCCAAACCATGGTTGAGATGTCATGATAATATATTTTCCATTTGGAATATTCTTTAAAATAAATTTACCGGAAGCATCACTTCGTGTAAAGGAGTAAATAATAGAATCAATAGGAGTAATCAGTGAAATCACTGCATTGTGAACAGGCGTACTTTCATCCTTGTTCATCACCGTACCTGAAACGGTAGCAGTTTGTGCCATAGATAAAAAATACAAACTGCTGAATAGGAAACTTAACATTACTCTGTTCATAAACTATGTATTATTCGGAATTTAAATTTAAATTAAAGTTTTATATAGATTTGGTTGCTTGGTCTGTAGACAATTATATGTTAAAGTGATTTTCATTTCATGAATACCGCGACTTATAAAACCGTGCAAACTTAGGTTTCAAATGTAAACTAAAAAGTCCGTTTATTAACTATTTAGTTAGTTGTCATATAAATAAAAACTTTTTTCTTTTACAGAAAATATTTTAAAAAGAGGTTTTGATTGAACAAAACTGTTTGTTTGAAACAAGTGGCAAACTTTTGGATATGCCTGATTCATTGTATCCTTTAAGGAAATTTTGATTCAATCATTATGAAAGAGTTTACCTCGCAATCATTCTACAAATCCGGTTTAAAAATTATATTAACGGCTATATTCGTAGTGGCAGGTTTATGGTTTGCTTACCAAATTGTGAGTATCATTTTTTTATTCTTTTTAGCCGTGGTTCTCACACTTATTTTAAATACACCGACTATGTGGCTGGTAAAGAAAAAAGTACCGCGGACGATCGCCGCGTTGATTGTGTTTTTTATCATGCTGATCTTTTTAGGTTTTATCGGTTGGTTGGTGGTTCCTAAAATATTGGAACAACTCGGAACCCTGTTCAATAATCTGCCTCAGTATTATGAAGATTTAAAAACAGGCCTGTCTTCCCGCCTGATAGACTATCCCTTACTGCAAAAAAGGGTTCTATCCGGTTCTGCTTTTGAAGATGGGATGCCCTCTGCGATGAAACTTGTTTCCAACGTCGGGTATTATTCCGCGTCTGTTATCAGCAGCATCTTTTTGCTTATTATGTTTTTTAGTATAGTAGCGTATATGCTGATAACCCCGGAACCGCTTATTGAAACATATCTTACTTTTTTTTCAGAAAAAAATCGTCCCAATGCAGCCCGGGCTCTGGCAAGATCTTCCGTTATGATGACTGGTTGGATGAAATCGAATTTGATTGTCGGAGCTATAGAAGGAACAGCCATTTATTTTTTTCTTACTTATATGGAAGTACCTGGCGTATGGATTTGGGTAGGACTTGCTTTGTTCGCAGAATTTATTCCAAAATTGGGATTGTATATCATGATGATCCCGCCGGTTTTGATTGCACTTTCTATCAGTCCTTTAACAGCGCTCTGGGTATTCCTTTTTTACATGGGTCTAACGGAATTAACCGGTGATTTTGTCATTCCGAAAGTACGGGCAACTACTATGAACCTGCATCCTATTTCCTCTCTTTTGGTAATGCTGGCTATGGGATTGGCTTTCGGCTTGATGGGTGTTCTTATCTCCACGCCTTTAACTGCATTTATTAAAGCTTATTATGAAGAGTTTTACCTGTCCGGGATTTCTACAGAAAATCTAAAGGAAGAGGTGGAGGTTATATTGGAAAGAAAAGTCTGATTGACGATTATTTTTTCAAAGATTTCTATTGCTCAATCTTTTTAGCCTTAAGGAATTACTTTGAAATCCTAAAATATTGAAACTGTTTTTAATATAGGTTAAAAACCTTATGTTTGAGGAGCAGAATCTATACTCTATGAGCAAAAAAGACCAACAAATAACAATGCCGGAAATAGGGACTTACATTGACCCTCTAACCGATTTTGGGTTTAAGCACTTATTTGGACGCGAACCCAGCAAGGAATTGCTCATTAATTTCTTGAATGAACTTTTTAAGGGAAAGGAGCTGATATCAGAATTGTCTTATACTAAAAATGAACGGTCGGGCATGAGGCCGAAAAGTCGCACAATGTTTTTTGACCTTACCTGTACCGGGAAAAACGGCGAACAGTTTATTATTGAGGTTCATCGAATCCGGCAAAAGTTCTTTAAGGATAGAGCGGTCTATTATAGTACTGGTTTAATACAGGATCAGGCTCCTCAAGACAGTTATTGGGATTATTCTTTGAAGAAAGTGTATTTCATTGGAATAATGGATTTTATTTTGGATGATTCTGATGTGAATGAATACTTGCACTGGGTGCGATTAGCCTATGAAAAAACAGGCAAGGAATTTTATAGGAAATTAGCCTTTATCTTTATAGAAATACCTAAATTTACAAAGACAGAAACTGAGTTGAAAACTGGTGTAGATAAATGGTTATTTATTTTAAAAAATTTAAGCCGTTTAAATAAAATTCCGGTTATTTTAAACACAAGGATATTTTCAAAGCTATTTCATATTGCAGAAGTATCCAATTTAACAAAGGAGGACTATATGAGTTATCAAAAAGACCTTAAAGCATCCTGGGATGAATATGCCATAAAAAAGACCATAGAGGATGAGCGAAAAGAAGCTAAAGAGGCTATTACAAAAGCATTAAAAGAAGGTAAAGAAAGGGGTATAAGAGAAGGAAGAAAAAAAGGAATTGAAGAAGGTAGAGAGGAAGGAAGAGAGGAAGGTAAGGCAGAAGTAGTTAGAAACTTGCTATTTGTGGGGAAGTTCTCAAATGAAGAGGTCGCAAATTTTGCAAATGTTAGTGAGGCATTTGTGCGGAAAGTGAAAAAGGATATGAAGTAATTTTTCTTAATTGTAATATCTGGCTTTTTTTTAAAGGAAAGAGGAAATTTGTTATTTTTAAAATTGTATATTTATCTAAATTCTTTGATAATTAGTTCGATATCGTTCGGAAATTTTGATTCATAATAAACACTCCTTTGGGAAAAGTAATTGGATTAATTGGTATTTTTATTTTGAAAAAAATCGAAAAATCTTAATGTCTACAAATGAATTGAGTATCGTGAAAATAAATGAAATCTAAAATCTATTACCACCAGCAATCCTAATTGAGAAAGTACATCTGCATTACTATCCATTTAAAATTCTCCTAAAATTCCAAATAAAATATTCTTTTTCGTGGTATAATTAATCCAAGCAGGATGCCTCCACCAATAGCAAATGTGCGGGCTGGTGTGCTGTTTTGAAAAGAAACAATGGGATAAATTATGCCAACTGCATCATAATAGGACGTTGACTGATACCGGAATAAAG
Organism: Chitinophagales bacterium; assembly: GCA_038235345.1. Lineage (GTDB taxonomy): Bacteria > Bacteroidota > Bacteroidia > Chitinophagales > Chitinophagaceae > Ginsengibacter. The sequence goes on along the minus strand of JBBSUB010000226.1, from coordinate 2,221 downwards.
CACTCAAACCCAGATATATTTCGCTTTTGGATTTTGTGCAAAAGTATAATTAGCACCAAAAATAGATTGAATTCCACGGGTAGTATGCCGTATAGAGCTATCTACTTCCCTCCTAAGTTTGGGTCAGTAAAGAATAAATCCGATGAACAATCACGCAAGGTGCCACCAAAAGTAGCAATCCAGGAAAGTCTATTTCGAAATTTCTTCGAATAGACAGTGCTATAACTGACACCTCTCATATCGCCGGTACTATTTATGCTGCGGCCAATATTTAAGCCAATGGATTGTTTTGGGTTGGATTTTATTTGGCCTAATGCAGTGAAACAATAGAAGGCTGATACGGAAAATAGAATAAACTTTTTAACGAACATTGATTTTTTTTATAAATTATGAAACCGCTTTGGATGAATTTTAAACTTACAATTATTTTTAATTTCAGTTTTTAACCTCCTTCAAACATCCGGAAATCATTTCAAGCGCCTGATCAATATGTGTCAATTTTGTTCTGAATGATAAGATGGCTATTCGGATGACATATTGTTGATGGATAACGGAGCTGCTTAAAAAGACGCTTCCATCTTTGTGAATAGCTTCCATCAACTGTTTGTTTTTGTCATTAGAATCTTTTTCAAAGGGATACCAGAAATAGCTGATAGATAGATCCGGTTCAGGGCCCACTTTGAAACCCATTTCAAGCAGTTTTATCCGGAAATACTGAAGCAATAAAAATTTTTCTTCCAGGCTGGCGACAAATGGTTCCAGGCCATGCAATTGCAACGGTAGCCAAAGCCGTAAACCCCTAAAATGTTTGGTTAATTCAGGGGAAAGATTTGCCGGACTGTTCGTAATGTTTCCACCTTCTTCCGCATCCTGCATATAACTGGCAAGATAATGATTGGAATGAAGCATGGCTTTTTCATCCTTGATCAAAACAGCTCCTAATCCATAGGGCAAAAACATTCCTTTGTGTGGATCTACAATTAATGAATCTGCTCTTTCAATTCCTTTTAAAGTCTCTTTTTTAGAAGTTAAAATAAAGAAACCTCCGTAAGCCGCATCCACATGAAACCACATTTTATGTTTAGAAGCGATATCGGCTATTTTATCTAATGGATCGACTGTGCCAGTATCTGTTGTGCCTGCTGTACCAACAACTAAAAATGGATTTAATCCGTCCGCTATATCTTTTTCAATGAGTTCTTCCAGCGCATCCGTTTTTATTTTATGTCGCTCATCCAGGGGAACATAACGAATGATGATATCTTCCAACCCGATGATGAGTAAGGTTTTTTGCAAACAATGATGCACTTGTTCGCTTAAGTAAACCACACTCTTTTTAATACGTTCATTTTTTACCTGGTGTTTATCCCTTGCTGCCGTTAAAGAAATTAAAGTAGAAATAGACCCTCCGGAAGCAAGATTGCCCACGGCACTTTTTGGAAAAGAGAAAATAGTTTTGAGCCAATTAATTACTTCGTTTTCTATGACAACAGCACCGGGAGATGCATAATAAACCCCGGCATAAGGATTTGTAACTGCCGCCAGGAAATCAGCTATGGCAGAGACGAAAATTCCACCACCGGGAATATAGCCTAAATGTCCGCCGGAAGCAGCATTGATACCTGTTTCCGCTACTTCACTTTGGTATAAATCAAGAATCTCCGAAAGAGATTTTTTCTGATAATTTATCTCCAGGGATTTTGTGGGTTCGGTTTCCCGGTAAGTTGGAACAGTATCCAGACTGGAAATAAAGGTATTTGTATATTGCCCGATTTGTTCGAGGTAAGATATTCTGTCAGATTCAGAAAGGTTTAGCTGTCCGCTAATCTTATCTAATTCCTGTAATCGCCGGATAATGGATTCCATAAATATTGTACATTTCAGAAAATCAGGAGGGACAAAGCCGGATATCTACAGATTTTCATTGGTTTTTGAAGAAGGATTTCTTTACTATTTTTAGAAAATACATTAGCTAGTGTTCAAAATAAGCAACAGATCCTCCAACCCATTCTTTATCCATATTATACCTTACGCCAATCATTTTCCCTTTACTTAAACGGGCAAGATTATTCGTAGCAATGGGGCGTGCTTCGCCCTTTTTCCAGAAATAAAATATTCGTATCTCTGCTTTGGCCGGTACATCGGGCGTTTCAATAATGGATGCATAGTTTACTTTCTTTTGCAGGATCCAGTTTTCAGGATCTTTTATATTGTCTACATC
>JBBSUB010000225.1:0-6963 GCA_038235345.1 Chitinophagales bacterium | reverse complement strand
AATTTCCAGGGATGTCTAATGGTCATCCTAAAAATGCATTTTCTAAAAGTATTGTAATTTTGAACTTTCATAAATTCAGACAATGATTTCAATTTAAATGTATTGGTTTGTAGGGACAGGTCGTGACCTGTCCTGCCTGCTTTTAAATCATTTTGCGTTCAGGTTATTTACCTTCTGTTTATCCTGAGAAAGGTTTAAAATATTACACGGACAGGTCGCGACCTGTCCCTACGCGAACGTCGTCCAAAATTTCAAGGTATGTCTAATGCTCATCCTAAAAATGCATTTTAGATTGTAATCTACAATTTCCATAAATTCAGACAATGATTTTAATTTCAGCGTTATTGGTTTGTAGGGACAGGTTGCGACCTGTCCCTATGCGAATAACCTGCTTTCCCACCAGAAAGTGAAGCCTAAAAGCTACATATAGAAAATAATATGAAATATAATTAAGCAGAAATTGCCAAATTTTCCCGATACTTTTTTTAATTACTCATGCAAAACCCTATCTTTGCGCAAAATTTTAGGGGAATATGTTCTGTAAAAGTGTCAAATCCTTACTGGTAGCTGTTTTTAGCCTTTTTTTATTGTCCTCATCCATTGCTGTCATGGCACAGGATCATGCAGGCGCTCACGAAGAAAAGGCGGAACCTTTCGATCCGACCAAAATAATTATGGGTCATATCCAGGATGGATATGAATTTCATTTTTTCAGTTTAGGAGATTTTGATGCAGTGATTCATTTACCCGTAATTCTATATTCTCCGGAAAAAGGGTTGTCTGTTTTTTCCTCTTCTAAGTTTGGCCATGAAGGTTCTGAAGATTACGAAGGGTATCGTTTGGTAAACGGGAATAAAATTGTTTCTGTAGAAGAAGAAGGGATGAAAGTATATGATTTTTCCATCACAAGAAACGTGGCTCAAATGTTTCTGGCTATGCTGTTTTTTGTGATTTTGATGGTCAATGTGGCTAAAAAATACAAAAGTGGTATCGGGGTTACATCAGCGCCAAAAGGTTTCCAGAGTCTTATCGAACCGGTTATTGTATTTGTCCGCGAGGATGTGGCCAAGGTTAATTTGGGTACACGCTGGGAAAGATACATGCCTTTTTTGCTCACTGTATTTTTCTTTATTTTATTTAATACGATCGTTGGTATGATCCCAGGATCAGCAAACGTAACGGGTAATATTGCCTTTACGGCGGTTTTAGGTGTTGTTGCATTAATCGTTATTCTATTTAGCACTACATCTCATTTTTGGAAACATATATTCTGGCCTCCGGGAGTACCTTTCCTGGTGAAAGTTATTCTTGTGCCTGTAGAGTTAGCTGGTGTGTTACTAATAAAGCCGGGAGCATTGATCATTCGTCTTTTTGCGAACATGGTAGCGGGTCATATTATTATTTTGAGCTTCATTTCCCTGATATTTATTTTTGCGGAGATGGCACCTGTTGCAGGTTGGGCATTCTCCCCGGTTTCTATTTTGTTTACTGTATTTATTTACTTCATTGAAATTATCGTGGCGTTCGTGCAGGCTTTTATTTTTACTGTATTAACAGCAGTATTCATCGGGCAGGGTTTTGAAGGAAGTGATCATGATGTACATCCCGGAACAATTGAAGGCGGACTTTTATAAAACTTTTTTCATCATAAACAAAAACCAAGTATTATGTCATTATTGACTTTGTTAGCAGACTTTGAACTTTCCCACTTAGGTGGTGCTATTGGTGCCGGTTTAGCTGCTATTGGAGCAGGTATCGGTATCGGTCAGATTGGTAAAGGTGCGGTAGAAGCTATTGCCCGCCAACCGGAAGCGTCAAACGACATTCGTGCAAACATGATCCTGACAGCTGCATTTATTGAGGGTGTTGCTCTTTTTGCAGTTATCGCGGGTCTTTTGGCTGTTCTTAAATAGTCATTGCACCAAACTTTTACTGCATCTAAAGCAAAGGGCGGCGGATGCAGTATTCTTTAAAAAATCAGAGCGGAGAACTTCCGCATTTCAAACAATAAAACTTTCCTCATGGAATTATTACTTCCAAAATTAGGTATGATGGTCTGGACGCTGATTGCGTTCGGTATCGTATTTTTTATCCTGGCTAAATATGCCTGGAAACCTATTATGGGTTCTCTTCAAGATCGCCAGAATAATATCGATGATGCCATTCTTTCTGCCGAAAAAGTAAGAAAGGAAATGAGTGAATTGAAAAGCGAGAACGAAGAATTATTGGCTAAAGCGCGTGAAGAAAGAAGCCAGATGATGAGAGATGCCAAAGAAACGCGTGATAGTATTATAGCTGAAGCAAGAGAGCAGGCAAAAGGAGAAATGAACAAAATTGTTGCCGATGCGCAAGCGGTCATTCATCAGCAAAAAATGGCTGCCATCACTGATTTGAAAAACCAGATCGGTAACCTGGTTCTGGAAGTGAGCGAAAAAGTTATTCGCCGGGAATTAAACAATCAAGGAGATCAGGAGAAGTATATCAAAGAGCTTACTCAAAATGTAGAACTGAATTAAGAAATAAATTATGAATAATCCACGTTTAGCACAGCGGTACGCGAAAAGCCTGGTTGATATTTCGATAGAGATGAACCAATTTGAGGTAGTTCAAAAGGATGTATTATATATTCAGCAGATTATTAAAGTGAGCCGTGAATTTGTGGTAATGCTCAACAGCCCCATTATAAAGGCGGACAAAAAAGATAAAATTATCGCTGCGATTACCAAAGACAATACGTCTAAGATAACACAGATGTTTCTTCAACTTCTTACAAGAAAAGGAAGAGAATCTGATTTGCCGGGGATTGTAAAATCTTTCATTGAGCAATACAATAAGATCAATGGATTGCACAATGCAAAATTGACTACTGCTACTCCAATCAGTAAAGAATTGGTAGAGTCCTTTGTTCAGAATATAAAAACATCTTCTTCCATTGATCATCTTAACTTGTCGACAGAAGTAGATGAAAATCTTATTGGTGGATTTGTTTTGGAAATGGAAGGGAAATTAATTGATGCCAGTATTTTAAGGGATTTGAAAGATGTGAAAAAGCAATTTGCAAACAATGATTATATTCATAAGCTGAGATAATTATCAGAAAATTCGAATAAATCATTTTGAAAATAATAGCCCGGTCTTACAGATCGGGTTTTTTGTTGAAAAGATATTGGGTTTACACGAATTATTTTTGGAAACGGACACTTAGAAAGGGAGGTATTTATAGGGATTTCTAACGGTTCAGAGAGGTTTTTATCTTCTTGATAAAACAATACTGGAAAAGCGTAATTATATTTCTCATTAATGAGATTTTACTTTTGAATTTGTCTTTGCTTTCCATACCTTTGCAGCCTTAAAAAAAACATTTATTATGGTTGATATAAAACCTGATGAAATTTCGGCGATACTAAGAAGTCAGCTTAGCAATTTCAACGTTGAAGCCAATCTTGAAGAAATCGGTACTGTATTGCAGGTGGGTGATGGTATTGCCCGTATTTACGGTTTGAACAATGTTAGCTCCGGTGAGCTGGTAGAATTTGAAAATGGCGTAAAAGCAATCGCACTGAATCTTGAAGAAGATAACGTAGGTGTGGTATTGATGGGTGATAGTGGTGATATAAAAGAAGGAGCTACTGTAAAACGTACCGGACAGATTGCATCTATAAAAGTAGGTGATGGACTTGCAGGTCGGGTTATAAATACGCTTGGAAATCCTATCGACGGTAGAGGTCCTATCACTGGTGATCTTTATGAAATGCCTTTAGAACGTAAAGCTCCCGGCGTTATTTTCCGTGAACCGGTTACTCAACCTCTTCAAACAGGTATCAAAGCAATTGATGCAATGATTCCAATTGGCCGTGGTCAGAGGGAATTGGTTATTGGTGATCGTCAAACAGGAAAAAGTGCGATTTGTATCGATACAATTATCAATCAAAAAGAATTTTTTAAAGCAGGAAATCCTGTGTATTGCATTTACGTAGCGATCGGGCAGAAAGCTTCTACCATTGCAAATGTTATGAAAGTTTTAGAAGAGCATGGCGCAATGGAATATACTACCATCGTTGCCGCATCTGCTTCTGAACCGGCTCCTCTTCAGTTTTACGCTCCGTTTGCGGGAGCTGCTATTGGTGAATTCTTCCGTGATACCGGTCGCCATGCATTAATCATTTTTGATGATTTAAGTAAGCAGGCTGTGGCTTATCGCGAGGTTTCCCTTCTGTTGAGAAGACCTCCGGGACGTGAAGCATATCCTGGTGATGTGTTCTATTTGCATAGTCGTTTGCTGGAAAGAGCTGCTAAAATTATTTCGAAAGATGAGATTGCTCAAAAGATGAATGATCTTCCTGCAAATATTAAGCATCTTGTAAAAGGTGGTGGTTCATTAACGGCTTTGCCAATTATTGAAACACAGGCAGGTGACGTATCTGCTTATATTCCTACGAATGTGATCTCTATTACTGACGGTCAGATATTCCTGGAGGGAACTCTATTTAACGCGGGTATCAGACCGGCGATTAACGTGGGTATCTCTGTAAGCCGTGTGGGTGGTAATGCACAGATTAAATCCATGAAGAAAGTAGCTGGTACATTGAAATTGGAGCAGGCATCTTACCGTGAGTTGGAAGCGTTCTCCAAATTTGGTGGTGACCTGGATGCTGCTACAAAAGCGATCATCGACAAAGGTGCCCGTAACGTGGAAATTCTAAAACAACCCCAGTTTACACCATACCCGGTAGAGAAACAAATTGCCATCATTTATCTTGGTACATTTGGTTTGATCTCTAATATCCCTGTAAAAAATGTACAGGCTTTTGAAGAGCAGTTCCTACTGGAAATGAGCAACAGGTTACCGGAAGTTCTTGCTGAATTCAAGAATGGTAAATTACCGGAAGACGGAATTAAGAAAATGACTGAACTGGCCAGTGAAATTTCGCACCAGTTTAAATAATCGTCTTTTTATATTTTTGAAAAGGGAGAATCGGAAGGTTCTCCCTTTTTTCGTATGTGCCATTTTTCTGCATGATGAAGGGGCTTTTTAAAGAGAGTATTTTCAGATAAATGTCTTATATTTATGGACAAATGTCTAAAGTCTAATATTATGGTCACAATAGAAACTCAATTAAACCAGGAAATCACCTCTTTATTACACGAAGAGATTACTTATAATGAATTCATGAATGATTCGATGCTAATTATTAGCGCGATAAAATCAGGCATACCCTATTCACTATTTAATTTAATTCAGGATTACTCCCCTTTTACAGAAAATGACTGGGCAAAATTTCTGGACATCTCAACGAAGTCTTTACATCGATATAAAATGGAACATGCCTTTTCCTTTAAACGGATTCATTCAGAAAAAATCATTGAAATGGCGGAGGTGACAAAGATTGGGCTGGATGTTTTTGGCGATATGGAAAAATTAAAAGGTTGGTTAAATACTCCGAATTATGCGCTTGGAAAGATGAAGCCAATTGAATTAATAACTGATTCTTATGGAAAGGAATTGGTTATTGCGGAAATGACAAGAATTGATCAAGGTATATTTGTGTAATATGGAAGTATTTAGACTTTCGAGAGAAAAATACGCTGTCCCACTATCTGGGAAAGGTGCGGCAATCAAAGGTGCCAGGTGGAACTCTACCGGGGTAGGATTAATTTATACTGCAGGAAATAGGTCACTTGCCATGGCAGAGGTAGCAGTACATTTAACATTGGCCACATTGCCGGATGACTACTTCATGTTAACGATCCATATTCCCAATGACATTGAGATAAAGGAGATTTTTGAAATTGATTTGCAGGAGGACTGGAAAGAGTTTCCGCATCCAGTGTGCACTCAAAAGATCGGGAATGATTTTGTCTCTGAAAAGTTGTTTTGTGTTTTGAAACTTCCTTCTGTAGTAACACAAGGTGATTATAATTTTCTTATTAATCCGAATCATAAAGATTTTAATAAAATTACGGTAACGAAAATGGATAAATTTCCTTTTGACAATCGGATATTTAAATGATGGTTGATTTTAAATAAATCCTTTCCTAGGCGGATGAATATTTTTCTATTTTTCGATGCTTTCAAATTGAATTTTAAACCTGAACTAAGTAGAAAAATCGCGCACTATTTCTAAAGAAAATAAGCTAATAAGGTTGGACTGTACTATTTTGAAATATCTCTACTAAGGTTTGGTATTCGCCCTTAAATGTCTTCCAAAAAAACATCTGTGGATTTTGTAGAATAATGCCTTTTGGATAGATCTTAAATTATTAAAATTCCTTAAACCTTAGTAGCAAATGCAAACCGAAAACTACCCAACCTTATTCACCTTATTTTAAAGATTGTCTGGTAAACCTTAATTTTTTTTAAAAATCTCTTTGAAAGTGCGAATTGTACATTTTTTATTTCCTAGAAATTATTTTCGGAGGTGATAAATGAATAAATGAAAATACTCCTCCAAAAAAAACGGGCAGACCATAAAAAGTCTGCCCGTTAAATATAATATCCTAAGATGGATTTCTAATGCTTAAAATGCCTTAACCCGGTCATGACCATTGCCAGGTTCTTTTCCTTGCAATATTCAATGGAATCCTTATCCCGGATAGAACCGCCAGGCTGTATGAAGGCGCTAATGCCTGCATCGTGAGCTATTTTTACACAATCATCAAACGGGAAGAACGCGTCACTTGCTACCACGGCATTTTGCAGATCAAATTCAAACTGATTTGCTTTCGCGATAGATTGTCTTAAAGCATCCACGCGGGAAGTTTGACCACAACCTTTACCTAAAAGTTGTTTGTTCTTTACGATAGCAATTGCATTACTTTTTAAATGCTTACAAATTAAATTGGCAAAGATCAGATCACTCTTTTCTTCTTTTGAAGCATCTCTTCCGCCGGTTTCATTCCATTCTGCAAAGTTTCCTTCGTCATTATCCTGGATTAATAATCCATTTAATAAGGATTTATATT
>JBBSUB010000224.1:0-6986 GCA_038235345.1 Chitinophagales bacterium | reverse complement strand
ATTTATAAAATAGTCCGAAGCACAATGAGTAATTATTAGATGTTATTATGCCGTTCTAAAAATTATTTTTAGACTATTTACCATATATATTCGGTGTAAAACCCTTAGCTGGAAACCGGCAGAATAGAACTTCATTGTAAATGGTCCCAGGCTTGTTTCAAACGATTAACTGGAATACATGATCTCTCTGTAGCTGGCTAACGGGTAATATTCGGTTCTTCCTGGCGCGGTGGATCCTCATTAACGAATTCCGGCATGAAGCAGGACAAATTATTAAGGAATATTCCACCAGCAAAGAAGCAATATTTTTCTTTTTGATAAAGAAATCAACAGGCACATTTAGATAATGAATCCCGTACTCCAAAAATCGAAGTTCACCATCATTACGCCACCATCCATTAAAATACAGTTTCGCAAAAATAAAGACGGTAACTATTGATAAAGTCTTGTATTGAAAACAGGTTTAATCCAACCTACCAATAAAAACCGACCTCGCACTTACATTACTTATTTTTTTTCCATTTCTAAAACTGGCTGATTTGACAGTAGTGGGCAATGAAAATGTAAATGGATCCACGTATTTAGCTGACTGTATGGTTGGCTCAGTTCCGTCTGTTGTATAGCGGATGTCATGACCTACACTATTGGTCCTGAGTTTTACAGTTGCCTTATTAGCTGAGGAATCAATCCTGCTTTCTATCCATACATCATAAGCGCTTTTGGAATAATTAATGCCCGCAAGTTCATAGCGTTTGTATTGTATCTCCATTCGTTGTTTAAAATTCTCCCAGTTTTTGTTTTGTGGTTGAGACCATCCTGTTTCTGCTATGGCTGCGGCTCTGGGAAATGTCATGTATTCGGCTTTTTCAGGTGAGTGCACATATTCTGCCCACAGATTTCCCTGGATGCCTTTTATATAACTTGCTTCTTTTGCAGTTAAAACAGAAGGGATCGGTTCGTAGGAATATACTTTCTCCAGTGTAAGTAACCCCCCGATTGCAGCAGGCTCATGGTAAGGTTCACCCTGGTAATAATCAAGGTAAGTATATTGGTTCGGCGTCATTACTACTTCATGGTGTTGTTTTGCCGCAGCGATTCCACCTTCTTCTCCACGCCACGACATAACCATGGCATTAGGTGCAAGACCACCTTCCAGTATTTCATCCCAACCAATTATTTTTTTATTTTTTGTACGTAAAAAATCTTCAATCCGTTTAATAAAATAGCTTTGGAGTTCATGCTCATCTTTCAAATGCTCATCTTTTATTCTCTTCTGGCATTTAGGACAAACCTTCCAGCGGTCTTTTGGTGCTTCATCACCACCAATATGGATGACAGGTGATGGGAAAAGATCCGCTACCTCTGAAAGTACATTCTCTAAAAATTCAAATGTTTTTTCATTTCCCGCGCAATAAATATCTTTCTGAATTGCCCAGTTGATGGGAATTTTAAAAGGTCCGCCGGTACAGGAAAGGTCTGGATAAGCAGCTAATACAGCCAGCGTGTGTCCGGGCATTTCTATCTCCGGAACAATATTAATATATCGCTCCTGTGCATATTTTACGATTTCACGGATTTGCTCCTGCGTATAAAATCCACCATGTGGATTACGATTGATATGATCATTGAAACGAGTAAATTGTGTTCCGTCACGCCAGGCACCCACTTCGGTAAGTCTTGGGTATTTTTTAATTTCGATTCTCCAGCCATGATCTTCTGTCAGATGCCAATGGAAGGTATTCATTTTATGCATGGCAAGCTCATCCAGGTACTGTTTGATGAAATCAACAGAATAAAAATAGCGGCCCACATCAAGCATCAATCCGCGCCAGGGAAAGCGTGGCTTATCCACAATTTCAACAGCAGGAATGAGTATAGATGTCGCACTCTTCATGTTCGTTTTTTCTCCAGAAACTAATTGATAAATCGTTTCAATGCCATAGAAAATACCAGCAGGTTTTTGTGCATTTACCTGAATATTATCAGGAGAAACAGATAGTGTGTATCCTTCATTTCCCAAAGTATCCGAGCCACTTTTTAATTTTAATATTATTTCATTTTTGGAAGCTCTTTGCCCTGCCTCTGTTATTTTTAACTGAAAGCCGGTAGTCTTTTTTATTTGATCAGATAATTTTGTTGAGATAGCCTTTAGATCCATATTTCCATGCTCATAAACGATTTTGGTAGAAGATGAGAGTTTAAAATTTCCACTCTTTTCCTGGAGACTTAATGGTTGTGGGATGATAGAAATTTTCTGTGCAAGAGAAGTTGAAAATAAGGCTGCTATAAAGCAGGAAATTAAGAAACATCTTTTCATTTAAAGTGGCTTTTATTATTTTGATAAGGCGCAATATCAACCTATTTAGTTGAATTATCAATTTTATGCAATAAGGCCTGGATGTAATTGACTATTAACGCAGCTTGCAGCCAATTTACGGTTCAGGCCCCGAAGAAACGGGGCAGGACAGATAAAAGCGTTCCGAACCTCATTTAGAAAATTCATTAATTTATATCTTGTACAGTATACCTAGAAATGACTTTTCAGGAGAATACTATTTTAAACACCACTAAAGGCATTAAATCCTCCATCAACTAAAATGGTTTCCCCGGTAACAAAGCCTGATGCGTCACTCAACAAATAGATTAACGTTCCGGTAAGTTCTTCAGGTTTTCCCAGCCTTTTAAAAGGAGTTTTATTTAAAAACTTTTGTGTCCTGTCTGAGTAGCTGCCATCGGAATTAAGCAATAAATTCCGATTTTGTTCGGTGAGAAATACACCTGGTGCAATACCGTTCATTCTTATTTTTCCGTTGTAACGTAATCCAAGTTCACTCGCCATCCATTTCGTGTATCCTTCAATGGCGGTTTTAGCAAGGGTGTATCCTAACACTCGCGTAATAGCACTTTGTGCAGCAAGTGAAGAAATATTCACAATAGACCCGCTACCATTTTCTGCCATTACCTTTCCAAAAATTTGAGAAGGAATTACAGTACCATATAAATTCAGATCGACAGCTTTCCTGATATCACTGATATTGGCATCAAATAAATCGTGATCGGGATGGATGATAGCTCCTGCTACATTTCCTCCGGCTGCATTTACCAAACCATTGATTGTTCCATATTTCTCTAAAATTTCCTCTTTCGCTTGAGCCATCTGGTCTTCATCCAAAACATCAGCAAGAATATAGAAAGCTTCGCCTCCTTCTTTTTCAATATCAGCAACCCTTTTTCTTGCACGGTCTTCATTTCTGCCCATCACCACTACTTTAGCACCTGCTTTTGCCAAATCCACAGAAAAAGATGCTCCGAGTATTCCGGTCGCCCCTGTGATGACGATTACTTTGCCTTTAAGTGAAAATTGATCTGTCTCTTTCATTGTATAAAATTTAATATTATGAGGCAATTGACTTCAAACTATTATTTAAAAATTATTTTTTCTCCTACAAACATACGGGAGTCGTGGTTACCTGATTTCACAGATATGTTAACCGAAATGAAATGCTCAGGAACTTTCTTCCCTTCAAGTAAGTTAAGTAAAAAGTAACCACTTTAGAAAAACCAGTTGAAGGAAAATCCTGCGATTACTGATGAATGATAAGTTCGCAGGGGAGCTCAATATTTTTAGGATTTTCCGTAGATACCTGAGACTCTTCATTAATCATTTGAAAAAGTAAAGTAGCAGCCTGTTTACCAACTTCATAAAAATTTTCATCAATAGAAGCCACAGGCTTATTTTCGAGATATTCGAATAAAGGAAGATTTCCAAAATCTGTAAAATCAATACCTTTTAATTTTTCGGGATAGTTACGTTTTATAAATCTGATCGCGTCCAGGGTAATGTCATTCTTAAATGTAAAAATAGCAGTAGGGGGCATTTTTAATTTCATCAATTGTTCCATGGCCTTTTCCGTTTCCGATTTAGAAAAATCGACTTCCTTTACTAATTTCAAATCTAATTTTATATTGTTTTGTTCTAATGCATTTTTATAACCTTCCAGTCGTACAAGGGATATTTGCAATGTTTTTGGTCCCATGATATGAGCAATCCTTTTATGACCCCGTTTAATTAAAAAATCTGTCGCCTTAAGTGCTCCTTCCACATTGTTTACCGAAACGTAATTAAAAGAACGGTTTTGCGGTTCTCTTACGATGCAGATAACCGGGATACCCACTGATTTGAATTTTTGAAATAATTCCATGTCAACGGTATTTTTAGTCACCGCAACGATTAAACCATCTACCCTGTTCCTGATCATTAAATTGACGATGTTTTCTTCCTTTTTTACATCTTCATGAGATTGAGCCATAATAATATTATAGCGCTCACTTACAGCAACTTCTTCAATACCATTAATCGCTTCAACAAAAAACTGATCCAGTAAATCTGGAAGAATCAGACCAATAGTAAAGCGTTTATTCAATTGGAAATGCCTGGCAGATTCATTGGCTACATAATCCCATTCCTTGGCTATTTTTTGGACTCTTTCACGGGTTAACAAACTGATGGAAAGATGATTGTTTAAAGATTTAGAAACAGTTGAGATAGACATGTTCAGTTTTTTGGCAATGTCTTTTAATCTTACAGCTTTTTTCATTATTTGCAGTTCTTTTGATCCGGATTAAATACAAGATAAGTTAGCTAAATTAAAACATCGAAAAATATTTCAAACGTTGTAATTCATTACTTCAAGGATTTTGTTAACAATTTTGGTTACCTAGTGTTGAAACAGGAAAATTTATTGCGAAATATAGGATAATTTAGCCTGCAAATTTACCCTCGAAATTATCTTTTAAAACGAATGTCGAATCAATACCAGGATCAGCCTATATTAAATTTTCCGGTCGCAAACGACTTAATATCTTAATAGAAAAAGCAATATTTATCTTAATAAATTAAGCGCATATTTTTTTTGAGACCAGAGTAAATAAATGTTTTAAAAGAGGGTAGAAGTTTGAAAAATGAATTATGTAAAAGAGGTTGTTCTTACATATTTTGTTTCTAAAAAATAATTGTGTTGGAATAAAAGTTAATCTATGCTATTTATAATTCTTAATGCTATTTTCTGCCTGGCTTTTATTGCCTTTGCCTATGTAAATTTAAATGATCAGGATGCCTGGTTGTGGGTTAGTATTTACATGTTTGCTTCAGTTTTTTGCGGATTGGCAGTATTTAAATATTATTATCCCGGAGTGTACCTTTTGGCTATTTCTTTTTACCTTATTTATGCTGTGCGTTTAATTTTTGTAAAGGATGGCGTAAAGGATTGGGTACTTAAATACCATCAACCCAGTCTTGTGGAAAGTATGCAGGCAACAAAACCTTATATTGAGAATGCCCGGGAATTTTTTGGACTGTTAATTATAAGTGCCGCCCTGGGAATGAATTATTTTTTGTCATAAAGAAAAGAAGCAAAAAAGATGATTATGGAGGCTATTATGAATTCGGGAATAAATAAGTTATTTTCTATTATCATAGAAAACAATTTGAATGCAGCGTCTTATCAATGGCTATTGGAAAAGGCAGGTGATTTAGCCGGAACGACAGGTAATTATCAATTGAATTTGGCTTTTACATCAATGCCCCGCAAGACCGGTAAAAAAGAAATTGTTGTAGAGGATTCTAAACGAAATGCTATTAGTGAAGTGCTGCCCGGCTTGGTTATAGATCATTGGAGCATTGACCGGCTATGCCGGGTTTGGCTACTTATGCAATTAGAAATTAGTGACAAAGAATCGTATATTCAAAGAATTGAAAACCTTTTTCCACAGGCGGAAATGAATGAGCAGGTTGCCCTCTACTCAGCTTTGCCTTTACTGGCTTATCCGGAAGCATGGAAAAGTCAGTGTGCGATAGGTATCAGAAGTAATATAGATACTGTATTGGAAGCTGTAATGTATTTCAACCCTTATCCGGCGGCATACCTGGAAGAACCAGCCTGGAATCAAATGATTATGAAGGCTTTTTTTACCGGTAAAAATGTAGATACAATAGTAGGTGTTGACAACAGAGCGAATCAACATTTAGCAGATATGCTTTTCGATTATGTAGAAGAACGTTGGTCGGCACATCGCAAAGAAGATCCGCAGATTTGGCGATTAACAGCCAGGTTTTTGGATGACAAGCATTTGTATATGATGGAGAAATTGTTGACTAAAGGAAATGAAATTGAACGTCTGGCCGCCGCCCTTGCATGTTCGGAAAGCTCACTTGAAAAAGCGAAAGAATTATTGGAATTTCATCCGGAATACAAAAAAGCAATCCAACAGCATTCCTTACATTGGAAGTTAGTTGCAGATAAAATGTAAATGACGACACTTTAAAATAAAACCTTAAAAAAATAAATTATGTCTTGCAGTTCAGATGGGAGCGGAATAGAAGCGAAGAATATATTGCCGCTTGATTTAGAAGTTATAAAAGGAATGCGATTTTTTGATCCGCATATCCACATGGTTTCAAGAACGACGGACGATTACCAGGCTATGGCCGACGCCGGAATCGTCGCTATAATTGAACCTGCTTTTTGGTTAGGGCAACCACGCACAGGCGTGGATAGTTTTCGCGATTATTATAGCAGCCTGGTCGGCTGGGAAAGGTTCCGTTCTTCTCAATTTGGAATTAAGCATTATTGCACAATCGGCTTAAATTCCAGGGAAGCAAATAACGAAAAATTGGCGGAACAGGTGATGGAAATTCTTCCGCTTTTTGCCTACAAAGAAGGAGTGGTGGGGATCGGGGAAATTGGTTTTGATGACCAAACTCCCGCAGAAGAAAAATATTACCGGCTTCAACTTGAACTTGCTAAAGAAGCCGGCTTACCGGTACAAATTCATACACCGCATCGCGATAAGAAAAAAGGAACGCAACGCAGTATGGACATCGCTTTGGAACATGGTTTAGATCCTTATTCAGTAATCGTTGATCACAATAATGAAGAAACGATAAAGGAAGTTCTTGACAAAGGTTTTTGGGCGGCTTTTACCAT
>JBBSUB010000223.1:0-7000 GCA_038235345.1 Chitinophagales bacterium | reverse complement strand
TTTCTCTTCTTTTTAATTATTTTGAATGTGTAAGGGTATAAAGGATCAAATTGGGGTTTGACAATCAAATTTCTATTAAAGTGATCATCAAACTTCTTTGATGTTCATAAATTCATATCAAACCACCATCCAGGTGTTCATAGATTATTTATCCGAAATCTATTTTCTCTGTTGCAGCACCATATACCTGCAATTTTACCTTGTTCACCTCAATTTCTTTTTCGTAGGATAAACCTAATTTCTTCAGTAATTTAATGGAATGTAAATTTTCAGGAATTGTCGTAGCAAGAATATGCGCCAGGTTATTCGTTTCTATTAAATTTTTCAAGACCGCTTTTGTTGCCTCATAAGCATAGCCTTTGTTGCTATAGGCCGGAAGAAAGGCAAAACCGATATCCGGATGATCTAAATAATCCCGCTGAATAAAAGTAATGATGCCAATTTTTGTTTGATCTTCTTTACGTTTTACCAAGGAGTAATCTGTATTGGAATTGTCCATTATTTTTTGAATATATTCCCTTGCATCCATTTCAGAATGGACATTCCTGTTTCCAATAAATGTAAGCCAACCTTCTGTATTTACTAATTCAAGAATAAACGCTGTATCGTTAAAAGTAAGGGGCTCAATGAAAAGTCTATCGGTGAAGAGTGGCTGCACTATTTATCGTTTTATTCTTGTAAATTTTAAGGACCAGGATTCGGATTCTCCTAATGGATGTCTCCTGCAAAGAAGCATTGATTATTTAATCCAAAGTTAATTTGTTCTGTTCATTTGCCAATAGCAAAAGCTTATCTAAATTCCAATTGATATCTATCAATATTGGAGTCGTATTTTAATACGCTTCTTTTAAAATCCGGTCGAAAATTTCCAGGGTTCCTTGTGCGCATTATTCAACCTCAAATGAACGTCTCACGAATAGGGAAACGGGTATTTTAGGTAAGTGAACTAAGGAAATTTTCTGCATTCGTTAAGTGTGCTTTCTTTTTTACGGCATCCATTTTATCATAAGTCTTTAGCAACATTCCTAACCTGGGATTTTGCGAAAAGAAATCCCGGTGCGTGTGCATAAACCGCCAGAATAAGCCGTCCCATACTTGTTGCCATTCGCCCTTCGGGTAGTCACTCATTTTCATTACATAATTACTGCCGCTGATGTAGGGTTTGGTGGACATCAACCCACCATCGGCAAACTGGCTCATACCATAAACATTGGGGACCATTACCCAATCATAGGCGTCAATAAAGAGTTCCATAAACCAACGGTATACTTCATCGGGGTCAAACTCACACAACAACATAAAATTTCCCAGGACCATTAATCGTTCAATATGATGACAATAGCCGGTTTCTAAAACTTTTTTAATCGTGTTATCTATCGGTTCAATGCCGGTGGTTCCGGCCCAAAAGGAGGCGGGTATTTTTCGGGTAAAACCCCAATAGTTTCGTGTTCTTTCTTCTTTGCCTTTCAATTCATAAACGGCCCGCATAAATTCTCTCCAACCAATAATTTGTCGGACAAAACCTTCTAAAGAATTGACCGGTATATCGTGATTGCTAGCATACTGTAAAGCTTCATCAATAACATATTGCGGTGTTAATAAACCGGTATTCAACATGGGTGTCAAAACACTATGATGCAGAACGTTTTCTTTGGAAAGAATTGCATCTTCGTAGGCTCCAAATTCCGAAAATCTTTCTTTGAAAAAATCCTTTAACCAGGATTTACTTTCGGTATGCGTCGTCGGATAAATGACCTCGCTATTCAGCTTGCCATAGTTATCTGGAAAATATTTTTCAGTGTAGGTAACGGCTTCTTCATAAAAGCGATTAGGTTTTAAAAAATCAGTTTTAGGGGGTATTTTGCCCTTAGGATATTTTACCCGGTTCTCATCATCATACGTCCATTTTCCACCAACCGGTTTTTGATCTTTTTCAAGGAGTATATTTCTGCTAAGCCGTTGATGTTTGTAAAAATCCGTTTGATACATCCGCTTCTTACCAGAAAAATAATTTGCTAACTCTTCGGAAGAATTCAAAAATAATGGCGTGCGGATTTTGGTTATCTCTACTTTAAAAGTCTTGCATACTTCCTGTATCCTTTGCTCCAGCCAATCATCCGTTGTGTCTATATATTCTATCGCATCAACTCCTTCTTTTTTCAGGTAAGGAATCAATTTTCTGATATCTGCTAAAGCATTAAATATAATCAATATAAACTACTTCGACCTTTTTTGATTGAAGATAACTTTCATAAAATTTCATACTTGCGCGGTGAAAAGCAATTTTCTGTTTATGGAAATTGTATTGTTTAAAATAGAGCCATTCTTCCACTAAATAAATGGTGCCACATGTTGAAACAAGACTATTTTGTTCAAACAATTGATGGGGAAAAAGAATACCTGTTTTACTCATACTTTTTGTTTGTTCATCCTGCATTTATCACTACAATATTTTACTTCATCCCAAACTTTCTCCCATTTTTTTCGCCAGGTAAAAGTCCGGTTACAGACAAGGCAAATCTTTGTAGGCAAAAATTCTTTCTTTGTGTTTTTCGGGGTAGCGTTTTTCATTCATTTTTATTGAAAGGTTTCGCATAAGGCAGCCGGCCCACCGGCTTAGAAACAAAGTAGGCATCAAGACCCTGACTGATTAATATATCTGCGTCAGATAAAGCAACATACCCATCTGTCCCTACGAGGGAATCATCCTCTATATCCACCTGCATAATACTGCCAATAATGAGGATCGTGCCATTCATCTTGATGGGAATCGTCTCTTCAAACCTCATGGCTATTTTTACGACAGCATCTTTTACAAAAGGTGCAAAGCAATCAGCGTGAAAGGATTCTTCAAAACCAACCTGCTCAAATTCAGAAATACCTTTCTCATACCGCGCAGATGTTTGATGCGCTTTTTCGTATTGGGCTGCGCCGATAAAGTTTAAGGTGTATTCTTTTGTGTCTAAAATGTTCTGTAACGTATCGCGCTGCACACTGTAAGGCCTGTTTAATAATCCATAAATGGCCGGATGAGCACCCAGGTGAATCAGCGAATTAAATATTGCCAAATTGGTCTGACCATCTTTCGATTTCGTTCCCACCAAAACCGCCTGCCGGAAACCTGCCAATGAATTAATAAAAGCCGTTCTATAGCGTTTCTCTAATTGTTCGATGTCTTCCTTTTTTAAAATCACGCTTGTTTATTTATTTGTATAAAATCTTTTCTACTTTTTTCCAATAGGAAAAAAAGGATGGATAATAACCTGAAACCTCTTGTGTAATCCAATCCCTTTCCTCTTCATTCCCCAAATAACCCGCATTGAGCGAATGCTCTTTATAATAAATTGTTTCTGATTTAAAGTTATCGATGAATGATTTAAACGACCCAATATAAATTTGAATGCCTGCGATGTTCTTACTCAATGCCAGCATAAAGTTGAGACAATTATTGCTGACAGGGTAGGCTTCAAAAAAATCAGGTTCAATTAATAAGATTCTGTTTCCTGCCTCATTTTTATGCCAGATTGGATCAAGGTTGTAATAATTATAAATGAATGTCGGAACAGCCGGATTAAATTCTATACCCGAATTTTGAGGCAGTTTTACAGCTAAATTAAATTGTTTCGTATCCATTAAAGAGGAGGGGATTTCCATTGACTGCAGAGCTTCATAGGAGGTATCCAAGTACGTATTTACCTGTTTTGTGTGCGTGTAATTGTTAATGTTTTCCTGGTTCGCATAGTATTTTTTATGGCTGTTAGCACCTGCAACCCATTGCCAGCTGCAGGCATTGCTGGCCCAATCGCCATCCAGCAAATGGTAATACATCCATTGCGCGGGATGGTACCAATGTGACTGCGCAATATTGCAGACAAGGGAAGCCGTGTACATTCTGCAATGGTTGTGCATATACCCTGTTTCGTAAAGTTTTACAATAGCCGTATCAATACCTTCTATGCCGGTAGAAGCAGCAACAATTTGAGTGGAAATTTCATGATTTGTTACGGATGTTTGAAGTTGTTTTATTTCTGTATTCAAATCTTTTACCTGCGCCACGCGTTGAAAATAATCCCGCCAGCATAGCTCCCTTACGAATGATCCTATTTTCGAAAAAGTGTAGCCTTTATTTAAAACAAATTCCAGCACTTGTTTGGTACTGATCACGCCTCTTGAAATATAAGGGGACAACTTCGTCACTGCGCCATCCACATAGTTCCGGCTGCTTCCATATTTTACCGGATCTACCTGATCCAGTTTTTCTAAAATGGATGTATAATCTGTTGCAAAAGTCCGCTCCATTTACCGCTTACTTATTTTATTCATGGAAATTGTTTTTTGGAGAGTGCTTTTGAATCGTCCTATTTCAGGATTTCTTTTTCGTGCATGCTTTTGACTGACGCCACTATTGACTCTCTTACGCCACAATTTAAAACTGCTCCGTTTTAAATTTTTTCGCATAAGGGCAATAACATCTGACTCTGAAAATCCAAACTGTATTTGAATCGCTTCAAAAGGCGTCCTGTCTTCCCAGGCCATTTCAATGATCCTGTCCATATCTTTTTCGTCCATCAGTATAAATAATTTAAAATGTCGTTCGCTTCCAGTTAACCGTAACCGTCGATCCTTCCGCAAGGATCACCGAAGCAGGTGGCTGATTGTTTAAGAAAGAAAAATCGTTTCCATACATTGCGGGAAAGTCACAATCGATGAAATAATCCGTCACTTTATTCACCTGCCAGCGGGGATGATTGACTCTGTATTCCTGCGTAACCTGCGCATCTGTTTTTGTATAACCATAGTAATGTTCAAAGATAAATTCCTCTATGCTACCCGGTAACATTTCTTCCATTTCTTTTACTGCATGAACTGCCAGGTGATTCCATCGGTTGTTTATTTTCCATTGGTATTTTATGTGTTTGGAAACATCCGTAATCTCTATAATGTTTTTTGTGGGAATAGCGATGTACCGTTCTTTATATAATTTATTCGCAAGCCAGGCGACTGCTTTATACGGGACAGTTTCATTGATAAAAACAACGCCTCTTTTAATCGTATCTCCTTCCAGGCGTTTTACATAAAATCGCAGATTGATTTCTTCAAAGGTTCCTAAAAAGGGGATGGGGATATTAAACAAGCTGGTTTTCCTGAACATAAAACCGACCAGGCTCACATAGGTTTTATCATGGTGAAAATCAAGTTCAACACCTTTAGGCAGATAGGGTAATAATACATCAGGCGGAACTTCATAGTTCGCCATAATTAAGTTTTCCCAACGGGCTGATAAAAAGGTTTCTGTCATCTAGTTTGCAAAGGAGATTAATAATTATTCAATTTTCAGGGAATGAAGAGATTGATCAATACGGAAAAGGATCCCTGTGCTTTGGCTGCTTTTTTTCATGGTTATGTAAAAGAGAAAGCGTCTAAAGCAGTATCGTTGAATGGATGTGTAATAATAGATTATACCGAATGTAAATAGTAAATAGTCCAAAGGAAGTTCATAAATCGGCATAATACCATCTAATATTTACTTAATGTCCTTCGGACTATTTTATAAATAAAGATGGTATTACTTCCTGGATATTTTCCCTGATAGAAAAACCAGAGTAAACTATTCAAATGGTTTGGTTTAATAAATAGAAGGCGTTGATACTGTAACAAATCAACCGAATCAATCAGGATTTTGTTTGCTCATTTCTTTTATTGCGAGGAAAAAGCCAACGCCGAATAATATTGTCACAAGGCCTGCGAAATAGGGTATTATTTCAATCATTTTTCCTGTTGTTTATGAGTTTTAAATAAATTCCGAAAGCCAATATGGTGGGTACCCAAAGGCCAATAAATATAGCGGCGTTTGCTTCTCCATTGAAATATAATATTTCGGAAAAAATAAGCGAAATAAATGCGGCGATAAATAATAATTTATCCGCTGTGGTAAACTTGTTAAACATGGGGTTATTTATTTTAAAATGATGAATCGCCTAAATGGACACCGGAGATGAACTAAAATAAAATTACATTTTTTATTTAACAAGCAATCTTTTTCCTAAATATCTGCCATAAAATTCTATAAATAGAATAATTAAGTATGGGGCAGCGCCATGAAAAAGATAGTTGCATTTAATAACATAAAAAACAAAGCAGGCAATGATATCCAAAGGCTATCTTTTACTCTTATCCTTGTTACGACACCTAAAAGCATTAATAATGCGAGGCCTCCGGCGGAAATTAATATAATAGGTTGCACCTTCAAACCTACAAGCAGACCCAGTGCTCCTAATATTTCTAAGACTGCAGTAAGAGTTCCTGCTTTCTCCAGGCCAAAGCGTTTGAATTCACTTTTCATTTGGGGTGAGGTAAAATAAGCAATTCCATACGCTAGAAAGGACAGACTTGATATTAAAATCAAGACAGTAAGTAAATTCATTGCTTAAATTAATTGTAAGGATACAGCGGCAATGAAGAGACATAATAGCAGTAGAAATAAAGAGGGCATATGCTTTTGCCAGGGATTACCCACTTTAAAATGGAAATATTGCGCTGCTACCATAAGAAAGGCAATAAGTAACGCCGGAATTAATACCAAATCCGGGTACCAAATTCCTGCAACAAGTAAGGTTGACAAAGAAATTTTAGCAGCACCTACCAAGGTACGTGTTAAATCACTCAAGCCATATTGCTTAAATTCTTTCACGATATTATCAAAACGAAATATCCACACATAGGCTATGGATAAAGCAACGATTACCTGGGCGATAATGGAGAGATTAGTCATTTGTTTTATTTTAAATTTTTTTGCTTGTATATTATGCCTTTGGCTGATTTTAAGTTCCTTTTTTAAGTAGCTGACTTTTAAACCTCTCCTAAAACCGTGTTGAATTACTTTACAAATAAAAATGTCCAAAACTAAATTCCGGATAATTTTTCAATGTTAATTTAATCGGAACCGAAGGAATATAAAAATACGCCAGATGAAATTACGTAGAAAAGCCGAAACAACTCC
>JBBSUB010000222.1:0-7004 GCA_038235345.1 Chitinophagales bacterium | reverse complement strand
GTCCAAGATTATGTTTGACCAATTCCTCCGGGGTAAAACCACTTTCCATCATAAAAGCCATACGGGTATGACTCATAAAATTCATGTAAGAAGCATTAGCCACATGCCAGTTTGGATCCAGGTCGCTCCAGCGAACTTCAAATTCTTTGATATACATTATTTATTTTTATTTTTCCTCAAATTTACGGGTCTTCCGTTGATTAGGTTTCAGGTATTAGCTTTCAGGTATCAGGTTGAGCAAAAAGCTGTGAACCTCCGCGCTTCATCCCAGCTCCTTCTCCCGCGGGAGAAGAGGCTTAAATTCTAAATAGCATGAATTTTTTATTTATTATGGCGGTATAAACTGTGAGCTGTGCTTTGTTATGGTACGGTTCCTGGCCTTTCTCCTACCATAAGTCCAACCCTGAAGGGATTGAATATTAATAGCCATGTGCGATAGCTCATGGTTGAAAATAAGGTAATTGGTTTTCAATTCGTGAAATTCATACATCAATTTCATGTTTTCCAGGCATTATACCGTGTTATTTTTGATAGGATTCCATGGTAACCGGTCTGACCTTCGGTTCCTACCTTGCCTCCTTAATTCGTGTAATACGTGCCCAAAATTCGTGTTTAAACTAAAATTCGCGTTTAACCTAAATCCGTGTTCTCAAACCGATTGAGTTTTATCCGTGATACCTACATAATTCGTTCTTTTTTCAATGACTTCAGATGGGTGAATTTCCCTATCCACAAAGTACATATCCACTTCCCCCACGTTTTTGGCATCGATCTTTCCACGATAACTACAGATGAACCGGTCCTTTACCAATTCATACGTTTGGGCAGAGATATTTACCCTGCCAGCTTCTCCATTACTTTCCATTCTGCTGGCAATATTTACGGTACTTCCCCAAATGTCATACGCGTATTTAATACGTCCTACCACTCCGGCTACCAAAGGCCCAACGTGGATACCTATTCGTAAATCCCAGGCAGGAAGACCAGCCTCTGCCCTCGTTTTATTTTTGGCGGAAATATGATCCTGAATTTCCAACCCTGCCTTCACAATATTATATTCATGGCCGGGGTAGGGGGAAGGAATTCCTCCGGCACACATATAGGAATCGCCAATCGTTTTTATTTTTTCCAGATTGTATTTTGAAACAATATCATCAAAAGCAATAAACCACTCATTTAGCTCCTTTACCAGGTGTTCAGGATCCATATTGGTGGTTAATTTAGTAAAGGATTTAAAATCCGTAAAAAGAACCGAAACCGAATCATAGTTCCTGGGCGTCGCCCGGCCATTTTCCTGTAATTCATGTGCAACTTCTGAGGGCAAAATGTTTAAAATCAAATGTTCAATCTGCGCATTTTTGTGGTCAAGAATCTTATTCGATTTTACTTTTTCCCGGAAGTTCCTGAATATTAATATAGCGATCAGGAGAACGAGAACCAGCCCTCCGGCAAACGCATTTCTTGCGAAGGTTTGTTTCTTTATTTGTAATTCATTCAGCGCCTTATCTTTCGTAAGCAAGCTTATCTCTCCTTCCTTCTTTTGAAGGTCAAAATCAAACTGAAGGTTTGCCAGTTTTTTATCGGCTGCAATATTATAAATGGAATCTTTTATGCCGGATAATAGAGTGAGGTATTTAAATGCGTCATGATAATTGGAGGTTTTATTGTAAGTGTCAGCCATAGCCTCGTACAGATCCTTTTTATCATCGGTAGGAGGCATGGTGGAGGCTATTTTTGCCCCCTCATTATAATACGCGAGGGCTGTCGGATAATCTGCTTTTTTTACATAAAGATTCCCAAATACGATGAGCGATTGTAATTTGGTAATATCATCGTTTAGGTTATCAGAAATAGCCAAAGCTCTTTTCAGGCTATTAAGTGCATTGTCATAATTTCCTTCCCGTAAAAATAATTTTCCTAAAGCGATATATGCATTTTGACTTCCATCAGAATTTCCATAGGCCTTTAATGATTTATTAAAATAAGAAAGAGCCTCATTATCCATTTTTTTATTGAAATAAATATTTCCAATATTTACAGAAATAGCACCCAGGTTATTCGTATTTCCCAACTCTTCACATAAGGGAAGGGCTCTGAAATAGTACTCAAGCGCTTTATCATAGGTAGCCGGTTTAATAAAATACACGCCGCCAATATTGTTTAACGCTGTTAATATTCTTAGCTTATCGTTTGCCAGTTCAGCATACTTTAAAGAGGAGAGGTGATTCTCCAGTGCTTTCACATAATCAGCCTGGTTGTAATAAATAGCGCCAATATTACTGTACATATTGGAAATTCCAACATTGTCTTCTATAGCCAGGAAAATCTTTAAAGCATGGTTATAATTCTCCAGGGATTTAAAATAATCTCCCTGGTAATAATTAATAATGCCTATATTTTTATAGGAGTAGGCTAAACCACTTTTGTAATTTGTTTTGGTTGCATGATCTCTTGCCTGAATAGCCAGCTCAATTGCAAGTGCCTGGTCATCCATAAAATGCAATGTACTTTCCTTGAGAAGTTTATTCACCAGTGCTGTATCTTTTGGAGAAGGCTTACCCTTTTCGTCTTTTTGTCCAAATACGATTAACTGTATAAATAGTACACTGAGAAGAACAATAAATCTTTTAAATATCATACGTTTTTTTCCTTCTTTATGATCATTCTATCTATTATCCTTTTATGATCATGATTGATTTATACCCACCACCGGATACTTTCACTTTAATAAGATAGTACCCTTTTTGCAATGCGGACATATCTATTTCCAAAGAATTCGGGGTTATCTGCCTTACAAATTTTATAGGATGCATTTTGCCAGTTACATCATATAAGGTAGTTTCATTTTCACTGATTATTTCATTAGACAGGTAGATGATTGCCTTGTTTTGAACCGGATTCGGATACACTCTTAATACGCCTTCTGCCAGGTTTTGAATAAGATCCAATTTAGTAACCGGAGCTTTTTCTATACTGTTGTCTGTAACAGTATTTTTATTCGTCCCACGCTTGATTTCATTACTCAAATCAGGAGTATTCGAAGTGATCAATTTATCCCCGCAGGTTTTTGACCACATAGTTGCAATATCGAACGATGGAATATACCAGCACTTTTCATAACTACTCACCACCCATTTGATTAAATTTCCATCAAAAGGTATGTCAAATTTTGTTATTCCGGGTGCAAATATTACCGGAATCTCCACACTTTCATACTTCCCTGAAGAGAATATAAAATTGTTCCATCCTGCAGGAATATACAATGGAGTTGAATTTTCATTCACAACATAGAAATGAGCAATATACCGTCCGTTTCCTACATTCTCAACACAATTCAATCTTACCTTAAGCGCTTCGGCATCCCCACATTTCGGATTCACATAAAGTTTTCCATTTGTATAATTAATGGAATAGTTCCCGGCATTCGGGAATGATTTTAGTAAAGAAATAATATCATAAACTCCAGGTGTGTAGCTGGATTTCGGATCAACTGTGAAACTTACAAGTGGATTATCACCATTTTTCAAATTGGAAATTTGAGCTGTAAATTTCGGAAACACACTACCCTGGAACATTACTTTATCATCTGCTTTTACATATAATGGGGCTGGATTTACCTGTAGAGTTCCATTTTCAAAACTAAAGCTATACTTATCAGATGTAAGTGATCCCTGTGATGGAATGATATCATAATTTCCCACATTGGAAGCCGTATTGGCTGATGTGTAAAATGATGGGTTGCCGGTTATTCCGGAATTTGCCGGCGTTTCACTGTTTAATAAACCGGAGATAGTATACGTAAATGCCGGATTGGGATCGCCATATAACCTGCTGGCATCATTAGCTTTTACAATGATGGATGCTTTACCCACAGTGAGTTTACCATTCATATAGGTAATGTCATAATTAGATATTCGCTGTCCTTCCTTCATGACAGCCGGACCGGCAATAATCGGATAATTTCCGGGAGATGCAGAGCTTTTGCTTCCTTCACTTTTTAGAGTGACACGCAAAATGGCATCACCAAACATCAGGGCTCCGGATGTAATAGAAAATTTGTTCTCGTCTAATGTAATGTCTGTTCCATACATCTTGCTCAAGTCAGTAGCTTTTATTGTTAATGGAGCAGGTAGTATGGTTAATTTCCCTGGTTCATAACTAATATCAAAATTATTACTTGAAAATGCTGCGGGTATAATAAACTGATCACCTGCATCAAGGCCTGTGACCATGTTGAGCGATTTAAATTCACTTATTCCCTGGCCAATATCCTGGTTATTAATAATGACGGCAGTACTGTTCGTAGCATTCACAATTGGTATGGTCTCGCCGTTTACGATCACAACGGCTTGTCCATTCACGATTTGCACGGCCTGACCATTCACAATTTGTACCGCTTGCCCGTTAACTATTTGTACGGCCTGCCCATTCACAATTTGTACAGCTTGTCCATTTGTATACGATTCTACATCCACCATCCCTTTTGGTTCTACATTATTGATAGAATTTATCAGGGAAGTCTGCGCTGAATTATGTTTGAAATTTAAAATAGATTCCTGCGTTATGTCTACCACATTCGTTGTTTGAGGAACACTGACTCCGTTCAAAATAACACTTGATTTCAGTGAGCGAATTTCTTGTAGGGAGGAGGTTGTGGCCAGGAAACCCAGGTTATTAACCTGGTCATTTGTCAGGTTATTTACAATAACAACCGCCTGTCCATTCACAATTTGCACGGCTTGTCCATTGACAATCTGTACAGCTTGTCCATTAACAATGATGACAGCCTGCCCGTTCACGATCTGAACAGCTTGACCATTCACAATTTGTACAGCTTGTCCGTTTACAATCACCACAGCCTGCCCGTTCACCAAACCAATCACATCACTTGCTAATTGGTTTTCATGGTTCGATTCTACAACATGTAATAAGGCAGCAGGATCACATAAATTAGCTGTCGCGTCAAATGCGTAATTAAATCCAAAATGACCAGCTTTTTGTCCGTATACTAAAGTGGTATCACGGGAAGTGATTTTCAAAGGAAGCCTTGTGATAAACAAAGGTCCTTTCGTGAACGTATAATTGTATTTATCCAGAAAAACCTGATCATCGGCATTATCTTCTTTAAAAATTCTGGAAGGCGTGATAGAATAAGTACCTACGTTGCTTAAATCATTTGCATTCGACTCGTAAGTAATATTTGTAAGACCTAGATCGGTTAATGTGATCGAAGTGTGTTGTAATGAATCTCCGTCCACCAATATGGTGGAAGTAAATGTTGGTAGAACGGTGCCAAACTTTTTAGTTTTATTGTTCGCTATGATCGTGATATTCTTTTTTGGAATACCGTTAATAGAAATGCTGTTGGAAATTCCTCCGTCCAATTTTGAGGGAGTCATAAACGGTGTATAAGCACTGATCATTTTATCACTATAAAAAATAGGCAAGGTTACTGTCGCCAGTGAATTTGAATTTATTTGAGTAGGAAGAGTATCTTTTCCGAAAATGATTTTAGTATCGTTGCTCAAATAATTTCCCTTTATGAGAAGTTCCATGGGTTGCGCACCGGGAGACAGATCAGGGTTTGTAAATTCCAGGCTATTGATTTGAGGTCTTGGATTTGCAATCGTTCTTAAGGCAGCATCAGCCTGTATAAATCCAAAACCCGTATTGAAATCAAAACCCGGAGAATCCATATCGATGGCCGTTTTTTGAAATGTTGTTTTAACACTTGCAGGTGGTAATGATGCATTGTAAAATTTCTTTGAGGCCTGCAATAGTAAAGCCACAGCCCCTGCTACGTGCGGAGCTGCTGCTGAAGTTCCAAAAAAGTTGGGCAAGCCATCTCCTTCAGAGTCCACATTTTTAAAATCGACCGTTGTGTTTACACCATCCGGTCCCATGATATCCGGTTTTTGTGATACTATTCCATTTTCTGTTATTGCTCCGCCGGTAGAAGAGAAAGATTCTGCCACAGGTATAGTTACTCCAAAGGCAGGTGTTTTAGAGTAGCGTGCAGCACCTACTGTAAATGCTTCAGATGATTTGCCATGACCTATGATCGTGGATGACTCGGAAGTGTATTCATTAATTTTAAGGTCACCTCTGAAGACAACATATTTAAATCGAAGATTCGGAGATGGATTGTCAGAGTTATTTATGATCATGATATTTGCAAGTGCATTATTCGTAACAGAAAATGGAAGTACTTCAATCGGATCACCACCTATATTATTTCTATTGTACCCTAAGATAGGGTTACCTGCATCATCTGCCAGGTAAATATCCAGGTCGTTTATAGTACCGGCGCCACTCAAAGAATAAATATCATCTACCCATTGAAGAACAATCGTATACACTCCCGGATTTGCAGGACTTCCTTTTAAGGAATTACTTTGCAAGATATCGCCTCCACCAAAATTGTGCGCTTTCCCTTTCAAGCCTGCCGGAGCATTTACCGGATTAAAGACAGCACCGTATGACTTATTTCCAAAGTTTCCTGCGGCAGTGACATAAACCACACCATTGTTTGTTACCTCTGTAATGGCATCATCAACAGTTCCTTTTTTAAAGAATGGTTCTGTTATAAATGTGATATCATCTACGATCACATTACATCCATCTGCTGCTAATTCCCTGATACCCGAAGCAAAATCGCCAGGGTTTAAAAATCCTGTTCTAAAAGATAATTTTGCTTTGGGAGCCACATCATGAACGATCTGCAACATAGCCCTGCCTTCATCTGTTCGCTGACCTAATGGAAATTCCTTTAAAACCTTAACGGGGCTGGGATTTACAGGATTCCCATTACCCGGAAGATCCCCATTTATCACATCATTATAGGCGGGATTACCTGGTAATGTATTATAACTGTCAGACATCACACCGATGGTAATATCTTCACCCTGTACGCCAAAACTATTCCTTACGTAATTAGTTCTCATGGCACTGTCACCAGCTGTCTGAGCCACACCTGCATTGGTAAGTGCAGGATACAGAGGCCG
>JBBSUB010000221.1:0-7025 GCA_038235345.1 Chitinophagales bacterium | reverse complement strand
CTTCCTCCTTTAAAAATCTTTCATCTTAATGATCATTTCCACAATCTTAATAGTAATTTCACTTTCATAAAATTTCAAAAATGAAGATAGAAGAAATAAAAATTAATGTGAAGGTGTACGATTCAATAGAGGATATGGAAAAAGAGGACGCTAATTTACTTAAGCAGGCACGTTTGGTTACTCAGAATGCCTATGCACCTTACTCAAATTTCCTTGTTGGCGCCTGCGCAAAATTGGTAAATGGCGAAATTGTAAGCGGTACAAACCAGGAAAATGCATCATATCCGGCGGGTATTTGCGCTGAACGTACACTAATGTCTGTGGCTGCAACTCTTTTCCCCGGAGTTGGAATGGATACAATCGCAATTTCTT
This sequence comes from Chitinophagales bacterium, assembly GCA_038235345.1. Lineage (GTDB taxonomy): Bacteria > Bacteroidota > Bacteroidia > Chitinophagales > Chitinophagaceae > Ginsengibacter. Next base: position 6,653 of record JBBSUB010000221.1, on the reverse strand, counting down.
ACCATAATTTAAATGGAAAAAGTGACCAACCTGCTGGTCCCTGTGGTATTTGCAGGCAATCTTTCGCTGAGTTTCAGGCGCGCACGGGCCATCCGATCCGTGTTATTTTGGGGGGTATGGAGGGGAGAGTTCTCATTCTTGATAATATTTCTGATTTACTTCCACTTAGTTTTGGAGAAGGTGACATGAAGTAAAAGTGAATTACTTTATTCATTTGAGACATTTTTGTGGATGTACAGTAAGCCCTGATATTGGAATTACTGTAAATTACTGTTCAGGTTTTGCGTCATACTAAACAACTTTTATGGAACTTAAAACAAAGCGATTAAAAATTACTGAACTGACTTTTGCTGATTTACAGGATATTCACCTCCTGCATTCACTGCCGGAAATTGACCAATATAACACATTAGGTATTCCTGAATCAATTCAGATAACTGAAAATATATTAAACGATTGGCTTGATTTACAAAAAAAAATTCCAAGAATATCTCATATTCTCTGCATTAGAAAAAGAGACAACAATGAATTTATAGGCCTCATTGGTTTGACTTTAGGCAAAATGAACTATAGAATTGCAGAGGTTTGGTATAAAATTCTGCCAGCTTTTTGGGGACAAGGTTTGACCACAGAAGCTTTAGCAGAGCTTTTAAAATTTGGGTTTTTAGACCTGGGACTTCATCGTATTGAAGCTGGATGTGCGATTGAAAATGTCGCATCTTTTAAGGTTCTTGGAAAAGTTGGGATGATAAGAGAAGGACAGAAAAGAAGAGTTTTACCCTTAAAAGGACAATGGTCAGACAATTATATTTACGGAATTTTAGACACAGATTTTATTAGCATACATGTTTAGGCTTGACACGGAATGTATAAAAGCCTTAAATGTTACTTATTTATAGAGTTCAAATCAGCATTAATTATCTTAAAATAAACCTGTCTTTCTATATGAAAAGATAAGTTTACTTGCAGACCAAATCGTTAATCCAGGATATGTAAACTTCTCTCTATGATGCTTACACACTCCTTTATTTGACCTTTCGTAATAATCAAAGGAGGAGCAAAACGAATCTTATCTCCCTGTGTTGGTTTCGCGATGAGGCCGTTTTTCATTAATTCTAAACATAATTTCCACGCGGCATCTTCTTTAGGATGATCAATGATAATTGCATTAAGCAAACCTTTTCCCCTGATTAATTTTATATGAGGGGAGTTTAATTTTGCTAATTCCTCCCTCAGGTAAATTCCCAACTCCCCGGACCTTTCTGCAAGATTTTCATCAATCAAAACTTCCAGAGAAGCAATTGCAACTGCGCAGGCAAGTGGATTTCCACCATATGTGCTTCCATGTTCACCTGGTTTTATTGTCAGCATAATTTCGTCATCTGCAAGTACCGCGCTTACTGGCATTGTTCCTCCGCTTAGGGCTTTCCCTAAAATTAATATATCCGGTTTCACATTTTCATGATCGCAGCAAAGCATTTTACCTGTGCGCGCCAGCCCTGTTTGAATTTCATCTGCAATAAATAATACGTTTGCATCTTCACAGTATTTTTTTGCTGTTGCCAGGTAACCATCATCCGGGACATTTACTCCTGCTTCTCCCTGAATAGGTTCTACAAGAAATCCGGCTACATTTTTATCTTTCAACGCCTCAGCTAAAGCAGGCAAATCATTATATGGAATTGATTTAAAACCATTCAGATAAGGACCGAAATCATCTTTTGCTACCGGATCACTACTAAAGGAAATAATTCCCAGTGTTCTTCCGTGAAAATTGCCATCGCACACAATGATCTTTGCTTGATTGCTTTCAACTTTCTTTACCCGGTATGCCCAATGTCGACAAAGTTTTAAAGCAGTTTCTACTGCTTCGGCGCCGGTGTTCATTGGTAATACCTTATCAAACCCAAAAATATTAGTGATCTTTTGAGCAAAAATGGATAATTCCTGGCTGTGAAATGCACGGCTGGTAAGGGTTATTTTTTGTGATTGGGTTATTAAAGCATCTATTATTTTAGGATGGCAATGGCCTTGATTCACAGCGGAGTAGGCGCTGAGGAAATCGAAATATTTATTTCCTTCCACATCCCAAACAAACACTCCTTCACCTTTTGAAAGAACTACCGGAAGAGGATGGTAATTATGGGCGCTATATTTGTTTTCAAGATTAATATAATGAGCTGTCTGAGTATCAGTTGATTGTAAAGGCATAAAAATAAATTGAGAAAATGATTGAAATTGATCTGAGAGAAACAATAGTATGGGGACGATATGGTTATACCGTGTGATCTAAGAAATCGAGGTTCTTAGCCAGAAAATATTGTATGTAGGACAGATTGATCAATGAAGTGTATTGCTATACAAAGGTATCATAAAGAAATATACTTCCAATTAAATTTTTACCCATTTGGAAATCCAATCCGGATTTTCAGGGAATTTTTCAGAAAAGCCTTCCTCAAAAATTGCATATAATGTACTTCCTGTACCGGTCATAGAAGCGTATTCTGCCCCAAAATCGTACAGCGTATTTTTCATTTCTTCCACGATGGGAAATTTAGGTAAAACAATCTCTTCAAAATCATTTTTCAGCTCATTTTTCCATGTTTCAATGGGTTGATGAATAATTTCTTCTAAAGATTTGGTTGGAAAAGCAGGTTGTATTTCTTTGAATATTTGCGCTGTAGGAATATGTATTCCGGGGTTTAAAATGAATATTTTTTTTTCTGCTAATGACAGATCGATCTGCTTCAAAATCTCTCCTTTTCCCGAAGCGATCGCTGGTTTATTAAACAAAAAAAAGGAGCAATCACTACCTAACAATCCCGCATATTCGTACATTTTGGCAGAGGGGATTTTCAGATCAAATTTGTTATTCAGAAGCGTTAACATGAAGGCTGCATCAGCAGATCCTCCGCCTAATCCTGCTCCCGCCGGAATTGTTTTATGCAAATAAATAGATATTTCCGGAAGATGAGGGTAATTCTTTTTTATCAGGTGATATGCTTTCAAACACAGATTATCTGCAGGTATTCCGGAATTTAAACCGGTGGTTTTAATACTAATCTTTTTTTCCGGAGAAGAAATAATTTCCAATACATCATACCAGGGAATTGGCAGAAAAATAGTGTTGATATCGTGATATCCATCCTCTCTTTTTTGAAGGATATTCAGGCCAAGATTAATTTTACAATTTGGAAAAGTGACCAATTTTATTCGAAGATTTTAGAATGGAAATTTACATGTTTTAAAGAGAATTCAGAAGAGTTTAATCCGTTAATTTTTAAGAAAAAAAAGACCCTCAAACTTTTCTTCGAGGGCCATGTGTTTATATTTTCTTTGGAATCTAATCTATTCACCTTTTCTATCCTTGATTTCATCTCTGATAGAAGCGGCTTTTATGTAATCTTCATATTCAAGTACTTCTTTCAAAAGTGTTTCTAATTCATCCAGCGACATTTTTTTAAGGTCATCACTTCCCGCATCACTATGTGAAACGACTACTTTTTTCTTTTTATCATCAGGTTCCATGAGCATTCCGGCACTGGCCAGAATATTTTCATACGTATATATCGGGCAACCAAAACGCACAGCAAGTGCTACTGCATCCGATGTACGGGAATCAATTTCTACTGATTCTTTCTCGGAAGAACAAATCAGTTTGGAATAAAAAATACCTTCCTGGAGATCATTGATAATGATTTCGTGAAGGTCAAGATTAAAAGCAAGCATGAAATTTTTCATCAGGTCATGAGTGAGTGGCCTGCTGGGTTGCATTCTTTCCAATGCAACAGCAATTGCCTGAGCCTCAAATCCGCCTATTACAATTGGCAGCCTCCTCATTCCATTCACTTCACCTAATACTACGGCATAAGAGTGAGTTTGTGTAATACTATGAGAAAGTGCAACAATTTCTAATTCAATTTTCTTCATACTCATCCCTTGATTTAGTTGACGTTTTTCTTGACAAATATATAAAATATAAAAGCTTTTTCTAGAGGCGCTTTTATTATTTAAGTTTTTTTACAGCCTCTGTAATTTTAGGAACTACTTCAAAAGCATCGCCAACAATTCCATAATCCGCGGCCTTAAAGAAAGGAGCTTCAGGATCTTTATTAATTACGACAATGACCTTACTTCTGTTTACACCGGCCAAATGTTGAATAGCTCCGGAAATACCAATAGCAATATATAAATTTGGGGCGATAGCCAAACCAGTCTGGCCTACGTGTTCATGATGCGGACGCCAGTCACTATCACTTACAGGACGGCTACATGCTGTAGCTGCTCCAAGAGCTTCTGCGAGATCTGTTACCAATCCCCAGTTTTCAGGACCTTTCAATCCACGGCCACCACTTACTACAATTTCAGCTTCTGCCAAAGGAATTTCACCCACTACTTTATTCACGTCTTTCACTTGTACTCGCGACTGCGGAATTTCTACCTGCAGATCCTCCACTTCCGCCACACCTTCACCTTCAACAACTTTGTAGGCATTTGCATTCAGGGAAATTATTTTTATATCTGTTTTAATGGAAACATTTGCAAATGCTTTTCCACTAAAAACATTTTTCTTTACCACAAATCCATTACTTATATCCGGTAAAGCAACGGCTCCGGCAACCAGGCCTGCTTTTAATCTAACAGATAGTCTTGGTGCAATGGCTTTACCATTAAAATTATTCGAAAAAATCACCACTTTCGCATCCGTCTTTTTTACAGCTTCCGCGATGATATGTGCGAACACTTCGTCATCAAAATTATTAAGCGCTTCATTTTTTACAGTATGCACTTTATTTAATCCATATTTACCCAAAGAGGCTAAATCGTGGTTTAGGGATCCCATGATAATGCCTTCGGCAGATGTTCCCATATTTTTTGCAAGCTCTGCTCCGTAAGATGCTGCTTCGTATGAACTCTTTTTTATTTGTCCTTCAGATTGATCTAGAAATATTAATATGCTCATTTTAATAATTGAAATTTTTTAAAATAGGATTTAGGTATCAGGTTTTAGGTTTCAGGTATCAGGTATCAGGATACTTTAGACTGAATCCCGTAACTTAAATAACCTTTGCTTCTTCGTGAAGCAACCGAACCAATTCTTCCGGTTGACCAGCAGGAATCATTTTAACTCCGGCTTTTGCTGGTGGAAGATCAAAGGATTGTATTTCAGTATAAGTCGCTGATTCAACGGGTTCTACCACTTTTAATGGTTTAGTTCTGGCACCCATAATTCCTCTCATGTTTGGAATTCTTTGCTCGGCCATTCCTTTCTGGCAACTAACAACAGCAGGAAGATTTACCAAATCAGTTTCTTCACCACCTTCTATTTCTCGGATCACTGTAGCTGCATTCCCTTCTAAAGTAAATTTAATTGCAAGAGAAATATACGGCATTTCTAATAATTCTGCAACCATACCACCGATAGATGAACCATTATAATCAATGGTTTCTTTTCCGGTAAATATAAGATCGTAGCTATTTTGTTTAGCTACTTCAGCTATTTGCGTGGCAATATAAAAACTATCCTGGCTATCTGCATTTACGCGAATGGCTTCATCTCCGCCAAGTGCTAAGGCCTTACGTATAATGGGGTCTGATTCTGCTCCTCCTACATTGATTAAATGCAATACCGTGGATGGATCTGCTTCTTTTAATTCGATGGCTCGTACCAGGGCATACCACTCGTCATATGGATTCAAAATAAATTGAACTCCGGACTCTGCAAATTTCGTATTGTTATCTGTGAAAGCTATTTTTGCCGTTGTATCCGGCGTTTTGCTAATGCAAACAAGTATCTTCATGATGCTTCAGTTTTTTTGTGGTGCGAAGATACTAAGGAAACAAAAAGTAAAAAATTAAATCATGGATCGAATTCAGAAACTGAAAGAATATATGAAAACTGCGCAGACGGATAGTTTTTTACAACATGCGTTGGCGCTGGAATATATAAAAGTGGGGAAAGATGAAGAGGCAAGATTACTATTCAATGAGATTCTAAAAAGAGAACCAACTTATCTGGGCTCTTATTATCACTTAGGAAAAACACTTGAACGGTTGGGGAATCTGGAAAAAGCCTTACGTGTATATAAAAGAGGTATGGAAGTAGCGGAAAAATTAGATGATCCACATGCTTACCGGGAGATACAGGCTGCTTATGAAGATGCAGAGGAAGAAGATTAATGATCATTTCAATCAATTTACAATGTCCCTTCCCAAACGTTTTGTTCATTATATAAAAGATCAAAACTTATTTCAAAAAAATGACCAGTTACTCCTTGCCGTTAGCGGAGGTATTGATTCAGTTGTTTTAACAGAGTTGTGTTACCGGGCCGGCTACAATTTCTTCATTGCTCATTGTAATTTTCATTTACGAAAGGAAGAGAGTAACCGGGATGAGCAATTTTCCCGCTCACTTGCTGAAAAATATTCCGTTCCCATATTCGTGCATTCCTTTGAAACGGAAAATTATGCTGCGGAAAACAAACTATCCATACAAGTAGCGGCCAGGGAATTGAGGTATAATTGGTTTAAGGATTTAGCAAATGAACATTCAGTTCAAGGTATAGCAAGAGTGAAAATATTAACTGCGCATCATGCAAATGATAATATAGAAACACTGTTAATGAATTTTTTTAAAGGAACAGGTATCCGTG
>JBBSUB010000220.1:0-7067 GCA_038235345.1 Chitinophagales bacterium | reverse complement strand
TCATTTATTATATCTGTATCTGATAGTAATAATTTGCCTGTAAAAGATGTAAGGGTTATTTATGAAATCGGCCCTGAGATGATAAAGCCATTCATCAAAGACTCGGCAAATGTTATAAGTAGCAAATTTATTACAGGATCCTATACCTTGTACAATCCGGGATTTTTAAGATGCACTGCATCAGTAACATTTAAGGGTATAGTTTATAAAAAAATTCATACGGTAGGATATGATGTTGAAAAAATATCACCAACTGTTAGCGACCCTGTAGACTTTGATTCCTTTTGGAATCAATCAAAACAGGAGCTGGCAAAAATTCCAATTGATGCCCGGATGACCTTATTGCCTCAAAAAGGTACAGCAACGGTTGAGGTTTATCAGGTTAGCATTGGTAATATTGATAACTCCAGAATCTACGGAATGTTGGCAGTTCCAAAAAAAGCAGGTAAATACCCTGCCGTATTGCAGGTGCCCGGGGCAGGAGTAAGACCTTACAACCCTGATGTAGCCTTGGCTGAAAAAGGGGTGATCGTATTTACAATAGGCATTCACGGGATTCCTGTAAATCTTGACTCTGAAGTTTATGACAATTTAAGATCAGGTGCTCTAAAAGGGTATTTTTATTATAATCTTCAATCCCGTAATAAATTTTACTATAAGCGTGTTTATTTGGGCTGTATTCGGTCGATTGATTTCTTGTTTAACGTAGAAAATTTCGATAAGAAAAACCTGGCTGTGACGGGAGCAAGTCAGGGTGGTGCGCTAAGTATTATTACTAGTGCATTAGATAGCCGGGTTACGAGTCTTGTTTCTTTTCATCCTGCCTTGAGTGATTTAACGGGTTACTTATACAACAGAGCCGGTGGGTGGCCACATGTCTTTGCCGGTGAGAATTTCATCTCTTATTATAGTAATGATAATGTGCAAAACCTGGCTTATTATGATGTGGTAAATTTTGCAAAAAGAGTAAAGGTTCCCGGTTTTTATAGTTGGGGTTATAATGATGTTACCTGTCCGCCAACATCTATTTATGCTGCCTATAACAGCATAGTCGCTCCTAAAAAATTGAGTTTGTATTATGATTCAGGGCATTGGGTTTCACCCGAACAAAGAAATGAATCTATGCAATGGTTGCTTTCTCATTTAAAATAAATCAGCAATAATAATCGACCATTTCATTAATAATAGATACGAATTATTCCAATTTCAAGATCCTTATTATAAAGAATTTCTCAACGTTAAATGGAATGGGACCGGCACATGTTCTGTTGATTTTTGTAAAATCATTTTTGCAGCCATTTCTCCCATTAAATTGAAATCTGCTGAGATGGTCGTAATACCATCAAGAATAATTTGTTTTATTGGCGTTTCATTATAGGAAATTATTCCAACCTCTTTACCGGCAATCATGTTTTTCTCTAACACCTTTTTTACCAGGATAATAAGGTCATCTTCCATTAAACTAATGTATACAGTTCCTTCGCTTATATTGATTGATTGGGGTTTTTTAATGACTTCATAATTAAAAGAATTATCCTCGCAAAATCGATGAAATCCATTTAATATAGCATGAGGGTGATACGTGTATTCCGGGAATATAATTTTGATGGTATGGTATTTTTTTAATCTTTCTAATGCTTGTCCAAGAGCATTGTAAATATCTTTTTCAAAATCTTCATAAACTGCGCCATAAACTCCCTCTACATCGGGTAATAATTGGCTCATTAAAATCAATTTGTCTTTTAAAATGGCATTGATTATTTCATGCGCTTTCTCACCACCTTCCAAAAAGTGGGGAATAATTACATAATAGGAATAGTCTTCTTTTCTTTCTAATAAAAGTTTTTTGAACAGTGAAAAATCGTTGTTATAAATATAAAAATCTATGATAGCATTTTGCCCTATAGTTCTTGCAAAGGCATCATAAATTAATTTCTTATGAACACTCAGTTTATTAAAGATCAAAAATATTTTAAGTTGTTTTTTAAAAGTTGTATTCGAAATGAAATAGCCTTTCCCCGGAACGGAACCAATCACCTCTCTTCTTTTTAAATATTTATAGGCTTTTTCTGCTGTGCTCCGACTGATTTCGAGTTCGTAACTAAAATTATTAATGGAGGGTAATACATATCCTTTCTCTATTTTCCCATCCTCTATGCCCTTGATGATTGAATTTGCTAATTGCAGATATTTTGGAGTTACGGAATAATCGTCGAATTTAATGAAGTTGTAAATGTTTTCGGAGTTCATGGAATGAATGCGTTGAAAAATTTGGTTGGGGACAGATAATTTATAAATATTCTCAAACGAAAGTAGGCATAAAAATCACCAATCATTTACCGTTGAATTATTATTACAATAATAATTGTCCATTTTTCAAAACGATCCCTAAGGAACGTAATTACCTTAAAATCAATGATTAACCTATCAGCTTGAAAGTATTTTGCAAACGTAAACGTTTAACATAAAATCAAGCGGTAAGAAAGCGGGTAATTTTTTTTTAATCATGTAATGATAACAAAGCATACAGTACAGGACGGTTTTAAAAAAACTTAATTCTAAATTGCTATAGAATTAAAAAATTCTAAACCTGTAGTCAGTATTGGGAATATAAAAAGTTATTAATTAATTATTAAACTGCTTTTCATGAAAAAGAATAATTTGGATTGGGAATCACCTTCAAAGGTAAAATTCTATAGAACACAAATTAATGGACCCTCACTATCCGGCAGCCAGGAATCGACAAAAGGATTTCTTCCTAAAAGAAATTTTTTAAATTTTTTCATCATAATTCCGATTTTACTATTGCTTCTTCCTGCAATGAATGCAACGGCTCAGACAAAAACTATTTCCGGTAAGGTGACAGATGCAAACAATGAACCATTGTCAAAAGTCAGTGTCATTTTAAAAAATAGTAAAAAGGGCACCAGTACGGATGATCAGGGCAATTATAGTATCAGCGGATCGGATAATGATCAGCTCGTATTTAGTATTGTAGGTTTTGTTACGCAAGAAATTTCAGTGCGCGGGCAATCGACCATTAATCTAAAAATGGCTCCCTCAGCAGAATCTTTAGATAAAGTAGTTGTAGTTAGTTACGGTACTACCAGGAAACGGGATATTACCGGTGCCGTTTCCTCCATTGATGCTTCTTCTGTGAAAGATGTAGCGGCCTCAGAATTTGGACAAAAGCTGCAGGGTAAAGTTGCAGGGCTTCAGGTGAACATGGCTACAGGCAGACCCGGACAGGGAATGGATTTTAGGATAAGAGGAGCAGCCTCCCTATCATCTGGCTATCAGCCTTTAATAGTAGTAGATGGCCAGCCTCTTTCAGGCTCTGATACACGAAACGGAGATATAAATGTTATTAACCCGGATGACATTGAAACATTTTCCGTTTTAAAAGATGCATCCGCTACTGCCCTTTATGGTTCAAGAGCGGCAAACGGGGTCATTATTATCACGACAAAACAAGGGAAGGCAGGCAAAACGAATGTTACCTTGAGTACTTATTATGGTTGGCAGGAAGTGCCTAAAAAGGGAAGACCAGAGTTGATGGATGCCCGCACATTTGCAACATTTATGAAGGGGCTTTATGAAGATAAAGCGACTTACGAAAATTATACCGCAGGTGTTCCGGCTGATTATGCAAATCCGGATCAATATGGAGAAGGAACAAATTGGTATGATGCAATACTCAGAACAGCTCCTATTCAAAATTATTCCTTAAACCTTTCTTCAGGAACGGAGAAGGTATCTTCAAGTACTACACTTACTTATTTTGACCAGCAAGGGGTTTTATTAAACACCGGTATGAAAAGATATTCTTTACGAAGTAACAATGAGTATCGACCGAATAGCAGGATAAAGGCAGGACTAAACCTGGCACCAACTTATCAAATTGAACACAATACCAGAACAGGAACGGATGGTCAAAGGCAAATAATCGGCATGGCTACCAGTGCGTCACCATTGATACCCATTAGAAATAGTGATGGAGATTGGAATTATAAAGCGAGTTCGGCTGGTATGTTAGGAATTTCAAATCCGGTTCAGCAATTATTAAATATAGATGGTAATCAAAATACTTTGAGGTTGCTTGCTAACCTATATGCAGAGGTGGAATTAATAGACAATTTAAAATTGAGGTCAAGCATAAATGGAGATTTTGGAACAGGAGAATTTAACGCTTTTTATAATTCTCTTTATGGTCCGAATTTGAATCCTCCAACTTTACCCCGTCCGGCAACACAAAACTCTTCCAGTCATAATTCCTATAATTACATCTCCTGGCTTAATGAAAATACGTTGACGTATAATTTAAGCATGGGAGATAATCATTTGGATTTCCTTGCCGGTTATAGTGCTCAAAAATGGGGAAGAAATTTCAGAACGATCAGTGGAAGTAATTTTGCCGGTGATGCTATTCCATGGATTTCCGGAGCAGCTTTGACAAGTGGAACGAATAACAGAGAGGAATGGAGTCTGGCATCAGCATTCGGAAGAATTAATTATAATTTTAAAAGTAAATATTTCCTAACCGGTACTATTCGCCAGGACGGATCATCACGTTTTGGTGAAAATGAAAAATATGGAGTATTCCCTTCCGTTTCCGCTGGATGGGTAGTGAGTGATGAAAGTTTTTTTCCGAAAACCAACGGCATAGATTTTCTTAAATTCAGAGGTGGATACGGTAAAACAGGAAATTTCAATATTGGAAATTATCTGCAGGTTTCTAATATTACCAGTACCAATTATGTATTTGGTGGCGTGTTAACTCCCGGCCTTTCTATCACTACTTTAGGAAATAAGGATTTAACCTGGGAGGTTTCCAACCAACTGGATTTAGGTGTTGATCTACAAGCATTAAACCATCGTATCACCTTCTCCTATGATTATTATAGCAAAATAACCGAAGGAATGCTTTATCCTACTTCTTTACCTGTGGCATCAGGTTATCCAAGTTTAACTTTAAATGTGGGAAAATTCCGGATTTGGGGCCATGAATTTCAGGTAAGTTCTAAAAATCTTGTGGGAGACTTAAACTGGTCAACTGACTTTAATATCTCTTTCAATAACAACAAAGTTTTGGAATTACCTCCAAATACTCCATTTATCGGCGGCGGAAATACCTATAACGGATTTAATCGCTCAGTCGTTGGTGGTCATATCGGAGAGTTTTACGGATATATATTTGAAGGAATTTACGAAAACGCAGACCAACTTGCCAAATTGCCTAAACATGCAACATCTGCTTTAGGTTCTGCCAGAATGAAGGATGTAAATAATGATGGAAAAATTGACGCTAATGACAGAACGTTGATTGGTAATCCAAATCCTGATTTTATTTATGGCATGACAAATTCATTCACCTTTAGAAATTTTGATTTAAATGTGATTATATCAGGACAGGTAGGAAATAAAATTATGAATGTAGGTCTGCAGGATATGCATAATAATGATGGTGTGTTTAATATGACTACTGATATGTTTAATCGTTGGCGCTCCCCATCAAATATAGGTGATGGTAAGACTCCTGGTACGCGTAGTGGATCTACAGAGCTTTATCGTTTAGCAAATACCACATGGTTATCCAGGGGAGATTTCTTGAGTGTAAAAAATATATCTCTCGGTTATACTTTTAATGTGAAGAATGTTAAGACAATCAAATCTGCACGTATATATGCAAGTGTGCAGCAGGCATTTGTATTTACCAAATATAAAGGACAGAATCCTGAGGCCAGCTATAGCCGGGATAATGCAATCGGAGTTTATGGACAAGATATGAGTACTTATCCTGTGCCCAGAACAATTATGATTGGCGGAAACTTTAATTTTTAAAATCTTTTCAATAAAAGAAATTCATTATGAAACAAATAAAATTATTCATTAGCATACTTATAACTGTCATTCTGGTTAGTTCATGTAAAAAGGATTTTCTGACGCTTTATCCCCAGGGGAATCTTAATGAGGGGAATTTTTATAAAACCACGACAGATTTTAAACAGGCTCTGGTAGGTGCATATGTTCCTTTGAGGGATGTAAGTAATATGGCTTATAATATGGATGAAATCAGGGCAGATAATTCACGGTATGATTACAATGCCAAGGATCGCGGGAATGCTTTAGCAGAAAATCTTACAAACTTTTTAGATGCAGCAGATAATCCCTTACTCCTTACCCGTTACCAGGCGGATTATAATGGTATTTCAAGGACAAATGTAATTTTAGACAGGATCCAAACTATATCGTTCAAAATGGCTGATGCAGATAAAAATCAAATAATTGGAGAAGCGAAAGGCTTACGTGCGTATTACTATTTTGACCTGGTTAAAAATTATGGTGGAGTACCATTGAGTATTAATGAAGTTACAAAACCAGCCGATGCATATCTTGCCAGAGCTACAGAAGATGATACATACAAACAAATAATTGCAGATTTGACCGATGCATATGCGTTATTAAAAGCACCAACTTTTTCGGGAGCTGAAACGGGACATATGACCAAAGGTACTATAGCTACTATGTTTGGCGCAGTCTATTTGCAGAGGAAGAATCATCTAAGTGCTATTCCGTATCTCAGGGAAGTCATTGCTATGGGTTATTCATTGTATCCAAATTATAGGGATATTTTTAATCCATCAAATAAAAACGGAAATAAAGAGATTATACTGGATGTTCAATACCAATCCGGCACAACCGGGCAGCAAAGCGATTTTATTTATCGGTTTACTCCACTTACAACAAATACAATGAATATTCTCGGTGTTAGTTTCAATAATACTGTTGGTGGATGGAATGTGCCGACGGATGATTTAGTGGATATGTTTGATATCAAAGATAAAAGGCTTGATGCAAGCGTTGGTATTGTGGAAGGAACGATTGATGCAAATACAAATTTTAATCCGACACGTGTTGCTAGTATTGTAAACTATGTAGCCGCTCCTGGAACAGTTGCTAAATATTTTGCAAAAAAATATTATTATACACCTTACCCGAATCTTTATCGTAATACTGACCAGAATTGGCCTTTGTACAGATTATCCGATGTGAAATTAATGTTGGCT
>JBBSUB010000219.1:0-7181 GCA_038235345.1 Chitinophagales bacterium | reverse complement strand
TTCCCGGAGGTGGTGGCACCAAAGAATTCGCGTTGCGTGCTTCTGATGAAATGCAGCATAACGAACCGGAAACAATTCCTTTACAAAATAGATTTATAACGATTGGAACGGCCAAAGTATCTACTTCTGCGCAGGAAGCATACAGCTTAGGTATTATGCGTAAAGGTCACGACGAGATCAGCATGAATCAATCCCGTCGTATCGTTGATGCGAAAAAAAGTGCGATCGAAATGTTTGATCAGGGTTACACGATGCCGGTTGAAAGAACGGATGTAAAAGTGTTGGGACAGCAAGGATTAGGAATGCTGTATGCTGGTATTAACGGCATGTTCAAAGGAAATTATATCAGCGAACATGACGTAAAAATCGCCAAGAAACTTGCGTGGGTGATGTGTGGTGGCGATTTGAGTGAACCGACTCTTGTAAGTGAACAATACTTATTAAACCTGGAGCGTGAAGCCTTCCTTAGCTTATGTGGAGAAAAGAAAACCTTGGAAAGATTACAGAGCGTATTGAAATCAGGTAAGCCGGTAAGGAATTAGATATTGTATATAAGATTTCAGAATTACAGGCGGAAAGAAATTTTCCGCCTGTTTTTTTATAGGAAGATATTTCAATAGGGTAACAGCAAATAAAATCTAATGTTTCCATGAAAAACTCTCTAAAATAAAATTCCATTTTTCTTTTAGATAAAACCTAAAATTCCCTTTCACATCCCTTATATTGCAGCCATTCTTTTTAATTTTCATTTATGTCCATCCTTACAGTAGAGAATTTATCTAAAAATTACGGCAGAATTCAGGCGTTAAAAAATGTGAGTTTTTCTGTACCTGAAGGAACTGTCTTCGGAATATTAGGCCCGAATGGAAGTGGTAAAACCACTACACTTGGCACCATTACAGATGTTCTTAGACCTACCTCCGGAAGTTATAAATTGTTTAATGAAGTACCCACTGCTTCTCATCGCAGTCGTATAGGAACACTTCTTGAAACACCTAATTTTTATCATTATTTATCCGGGGTAAAGAATTTGGAAATAGCTGCACAAATCAAACAAAGAGGCCAGGATGATATTGAACATGTTCTGCAATTAGTAGATCTTGCCAGGAGAAAAGATTCAAAATTCAGCACCTATTCCTTAGGGATGAAACAGCGATTGGCTATTGCTTCTGCGCTCCTGGGAAATCCGAATGTGCTCATATTTGATGAGCCCACAAACGGGCTTGATCCGGTTGGTATAGCAGAAATAAGAGAGTTAATGAAGGATTTACACCGCCAGGGAAAAACGATTATTATGGCGAGCCATTTATTGGATGAGGTGGAAAAAGTTTGTACGCATGTCGCTATACTAAAAAATGGGGAATTAGTTACTTCCGGTAAAGTGAGTGAGATTCTTTCTAATGAGGATATGGTAGAACTATCAGCCACCGACAATGAGAAATTATTTGACCTGGTGAATAAAATGCCGGGTGTAACCAGGGCCGTGAATGAAAAATCGATTATCCGGTTATTTTTCCCGGTAGATACTTCAGAAATGTCTGAAATAAATAATTATTGCTTCAATAACGGAATCGTATTGAACCATCTTATCTTAAAGAAGAAAAGTCTTGAAGCAAGATTTTTTGAATTGACCAATAATAACTAAACCGCATGTTACATTTATTGAAGATTGAATGGCTTAAAGTTAAAAACTATAAAGCTTTCTGGATTTTTACGATCCTTTATGCTTTTGCTGTTATCGGTATTAATTATACTGGTTTGTATTTAAATGAAGTTGCTGCTCAGAATGTGCCTATGGGTAAGGCGCTAATGGGTAGTCCCTATACTTTTCCTAAGGTGTGGGGTACCGTTGGATATATGAGCAGTTGGTTACTTTATTTCCCCGGTATTCTTTTTATTATGTTGCTCACGAATGAATTTAATTTTAAAACGCATCGTCAGAATATCATTGATGGCTGGACACGCCAACAATTTGTAACAGTGAAATTTGTTTTTGCAATTTTATTTTCTTTGGTTACGACGTTGTTTCTTTCCCTGGTGGCATTTTTAATTGGCCTTACTGCCACAGGATCGGTTTTCTCTTTTTCAGGGATGGAAAATATAGGCTACATTTTTATCCAAACAGTTGCCTACATCACGTTTGCGATGTTCCTGGCAATACTGTTTCGAAGAAGCGGATCGGCTATTGCGGTTTTCTTTTTGTATGGGTTGATCTTTGAATGGATCATTACTGCTTTCGTTAATTTTAAATTAGAATTAACCCCTGCTGGTTATTTCTTACCCCTGCAGGTGACTGATGTGATGTTGCCGATTCCCTTCGGAAAGGAATTCATTTATAAAGGAGCACCGGATTTATGGATCCTGGTTTTGTCGAGCCTGGTATACATATCTGCCTATTACTTTTTTGCCCTCAGGAAGTTTACGAAAGATGATTTGTAAAGGAGAAATGGCCGGAAAAAAAATGCCTGTGAGTCATGATCTGGATAGGAAATACTAATGAATTTTTTTTGGTAAATTTACAATATGAATAAGGAAGAGCACATTCAGCATTGGCTTGCTAGTGCGGAAGAAAGTTGGGAATCAGCTTTATATCTTGCCAAAGGAAAACATTTTCTCTTAGTTTATTTGCATTGCATCTTTCTTTGGAAAAGATGTTTAAGGCAATTTGGATTCAGAAAAGCGTAAAAGACAATCCTCCCTATATTCATGATCTACAAAAGTTAGCTGATATGGTGAATCTGGAAATTAGTGCCGATGATTATGACTATCATGAACAGTTGGAATATTCGTGGAAGATATCCTGATTATACTAAAAGGCTTTATCAAAGTACAACTGTAAACTATTTAAACGAACAAATAGAAAAATCCGGAAAAATTAAAAAATGGTTACAAGAAAAGATATTGAATCAGAAGTAAATGGTTACCTGTTCGCTTTAGGTGAAAATGGATTTCCCTGGGATAAGGCTTACCTGTTTGGAAGTTATGTGAAAGGTGATTCCAATGAATATAGCGATATAGACCTTGCTGTCTGGAGTGAAATATTTGATGAAGATTATTTTAAAATTATTGAGAAAACGGCTTTTTTAAGAAGGATATTTAAAAATATTGAATTGCATCCCTTCATTCTAAAAGATACCCGGGATAACAACCCTTTCATTGGAGAAATTGAAGATACCGGTATTCTTATCAAACCTGATTATCTTTTTGATTTTACACAAATTGATTTATTAAGAGAGAAGCAAAATGCGCTTTCTCAATAAACGGGGTCTACTTTTTAGTTAGCTCTGTCAAAGCCGCTTCCAGGGAAGGGTAAAGAAAAGTAAAACCTGTTGCCTTTATTTTTTTATCACTTACTGTTGCACTTTTTAAAATTTCTACACTTCGTTTTCCGAGTATTAATTTCAGCATAAAAACCGGTACATGCATCGGAATGAAAAATTTATCCTTCAATTTTTCTCCTAAAATAGTCATGAATTTTTTCTGTGCTACCGGCTCGGGCGCTACTGCGTTATACACGCCATTGACATAATCATTTTCAATGCTCTCACAAAACATCCTGCACACATCATCAATATGAATCCAACTTAAGATTTGCTTACCACTTCCAAAAATTGTGGCTACACCAAATTTTAATGGTGACTTAAATTCTTTGAACGCTCCTCCTTCATTTGCAAGAATTATTCCCTGGCGTAAAACAACTCTGCGTATGTCCAGGAGTTTCACAGGTTCACTTGCTGCTTCCCATAACACACAAGTTTCTCCCAAAAAATCATGTGATGGCAGATCCGATTCAATGAAACCTTCTTTCCTGATTAAGGGACGGGCATCAGGCCCGTAAATGCCAATGGCAGAAGCAGACACAAAAGTCTTTACATGATGATCAGTTTCTTTTAATTTTTTAATGATTAACTCTGCTGATTTAGTCCGGCTTTCTACAATCGTTTTTTTATAGTCTGTAGACCAACTTTTATCCATTACTCCGGCTCCCGCCAAATGCACGATATGATCTGCTTTTTTTAAAACCTCAGAATCAAGGATCTGTTTCTCCACATTCCAATAACAATAGGAGATATTTGGATTGCCAGAAACACTATTTTTGCTTCGTGTTAAAATAATTACCTGGAAATTTCTTTCTATTAAATGCCTTGTTAAATTTGTACCTACAAGACCTGTTCCGCCACTTATTAATACTACAGCCATATTTTATTTCGTAAATTTATTAACCCTTCAAAAGTAATTCCTTTTGGTGGCGTGACAACAAAAAAAGCAAATATATGAAGCATCTATTATTATATTTATTATCCGGGATTTTTTGCCTGAATGGATATGCACAACAAATTACATATAGCCAGCCTGAATCCAATGATAGTAAGAGTTTAAATTTTGAGATTATAGGAAAGGTGGATGGGAATTTTTTGATCTATAAAAATATCCGGAACAATCATAACATAAGCGTTTACGATAATTCTATGAAAATGATCGATAAAACGAACCTTCTTTTTATGGATGAAAAAACCCTGAATGCTGATTTTATAGCTTATCCGGATTTTGCCTGGATTATTTATCAATATCAAAGAAGGAATATCGTACACTGCATGGCCGTAAAAGTAAATGGCCAGGGAAAATTATTGATTGATCCGATAGAATTGGATACTACCTCTATCAACTTTCTGGCAAGTAATAAACTTTACAGTACTATCTATAGTGAGGATAAATCAAAGATTATGATTTATAAGATTCAGAAGAAAAATGAGCAGTTCAATTTTACGACACTTCTTTTCGATAAAGACCTAAGGCTTATAAAAAAGTCAAGAATTGAAACGAACTATGAGGACCGTAAAAATGTTTTTAGTGATTTCCTTCTTACAAACCAGGGTAATTTTGTTTTTAGTAAAGGGGATAGATCAAATTCACGGGATTTTATCGGAGAATTATTTATGGTAAGTAAAGCTCCACAGCAGGACACTTTTGCTCTTACAAAATTGGATCTATCGGACACCTACCTGGATGAGATTAAGCTGAAAGTAGATAATCTGAATCAGACATACATTATCAATTCATTTTTTTATGCAAGAAAAAGAGGAAATGTGGAAGGGTTATATACGGCGGTGGTGAAAGAAGAGAACAATGATATTGTATCTGTAAATAAAGTTCTTTTTGGAGAACAGGCGCGGTCAGCGGCAAAAGATCAGGGGGCTTCAAAATCAGCGATGAATGATTATTTTATCCGGGAAGTCATCCTTAAGAGAGACGGCGGTTTTATATTAACTGCTGAAGATTTTTACTCCCAGTCAAGGTCAAATCCGTGGAACCGGTACGATTATTTATACGGATCACCATCTTATTATTCTCCGTATTATTATAATTATTATTCCCCGTATTCCTATGGATATTATGGAAACAGGTTTAATGATTTTAATTCCCAGACAAGATTTTACTATAACAATGTTTTTGTAATGAGCATGGATAAAACCGGAAAATTGGATTGGACCAGTGTTATTCATAAAACGCAGTTTGATGATGGAGAAGATAATTTTTTATCCTATGCACTCATGCGCAGCGGAGGAGAATTACATTTTTTGTTCAATGAAATTGAAAGAAGACGCCAGCTATTGGTAGAGCAAAGTGTAACCCCCGATGGAAAGATCGAGCGCAATCCACCACTTCGTAGCCTGGATAAAGGATATGAATTTATGCCGAGATATGCCAAACAGGTAAGTGCCGGTCAAATGATCGTACCCTGTACCTACCGGAATTATATTTGTTTTGCGAAGATTGAGTTTTAAATAGGTTTTAGGTATCAGGTAGAAGGTATTAGGTTTAAGGTTGAATTGTCGGATGGTTTAATACTTTGTGTTGAAATTTCGAATTTGGAACTATAAACTATAAACTTCAAACTATAAACTATAAACTAAACTACGTATTTTCGCGCTTCAAGTAAATCTATACCGTGACGGGCATTTTTCGGGCAAATAATCCCCTCAATACTTTTCTGCTTTTTGTGTATGGCCTGTTATTAAAATCGGCCTGGTTTATTAATCCGCAGATACCTATCGTGCAAAAATCAGATGGTTTTCTTTTTAATGATATCCTGATTTTCATTAAACCAACTTTTGATGCCTGGCCAATCAGTTATTCCATTGTTTCTTATCTCCTGATTTTTACGCAGGCAGTAAGTTTCAATCATTATATGAATAGCCGGAAACTTATGCAGAAGAATAACTATCTGCCGGCTATGAGTTATTTGTTGATCACATCCCTGTTTATTGATTGGAATCTATTAAGTGCTCCCTTAGTGATTAATACATTGTTGATTTGGGTTTGGTCCAGGTTAACGGACCTCTATAAGAGTCAACATGTGAAATCGACATTATTCAATGTGGGCCTTGCCATTGGAATTTGTTCTTTCTTTTATTTTCCTTCCCTGGCGTTTATTTTAATGGTCATTTTTGCCTTACTGTTTACACGGGCACCAAAAGTTGCCGAATGGCTTATGCCTATAATTGGCGTTTTCACCACGTTTTATTTTCTTTTTTCCTACCTGTTCTTAACCAATAGATTATATCGGTTCAGTTTGCCCGGTTTTACCATTGGCTATCCGCCATTGACAGAAAAAAATATTGTTTACGCCATCATGGGAATTGTGGTTTTATTGACCATTGTAGGCTTATATTATGTAAAAGCTACCAGTTCCAAACAGGTGGTGCAGGTGCGGAAAAGCTGGACTTTGTTATTATTGTATCTCATTGTCGCCATTATAATTCCTTTTATTAATACATCTCCCAATTTTGCATACTGGATAATTGCAGTAGTTCCCGCATCGGCTTTTGTAGCAAGCGCGTTTTTTTACCCGCGTATTCGGTGGATACCCATGGTATTGCATTGGGTGCTGGTTGCATTTGTTATTTATATGCAGTACTTCAAATAATATTTACTTATCCTTTACCTTTGCATTCTTTAAATATTTAAATATGAACTGAAGCATAGAAATTCCGGAGCGATTTTATATCAACTTCGATAGAAATTTTTATGCGGAAATCCATGTGACAAATTAAAACAATAAAAAATAGACACATGAAATTTGGTGTAGTAGTTTTCCCTGGTTCAAATTGTGATAGGGATATGATTCATGCATTGCGAAATGAAATGAATCAGGAAGTGATTTCTTTGTGGCATAAAGA
>JBBSUB010000218.1:0-7203 GCA_038235345.1 Chitinophagales bacterium | reverse complement strand
TTCCTGATAAAAGACATGTAGTGTATATTTTATACACTACAAAATGAGATAAAAAAATAGAAATCACCAAATTTTTCTTACCCATAAAGGGTTTCAGACATAAAATTTGTGTAGTGTATAAAACAGGGGCTAAATTTGGGTTATTAACTTCCTTTTTTTTCGTCCTATTCATAATTAAGGAATTTTAAAGGCTCATTTTAGTGTTTTAGGGAAACATCACGAATTTTCTATAAGATGACTTGCTTTTAATAAATGGTTCTTTTTTTATTTTCAATAATAATCTCCTTAGATCGACGGTTTTTATTTTTCTAATACTACTAATAAATCATTTCAATATCATCCACAATAAGCCTGCTTCCTATACCTCCGGCAAAGTGAGCTCCGTCATAACTCGAAGAGGCAACAAAGGTGATATGTGTAGGTAAAATGAAAATCGCTGATTCCGCATCTACATATAGATTGTTCGCCGGTCTCATATAATCCGGAAAACTATTATTTAAAGCTCCATAAGTAAAAGGAATTTCTTTTGTGATTAAACCAGACTGCAAATCATCGCTTCTAAACCACGCAGTTGCAAGCCTTTTTATCTTGCCATTTAAACGAACTTCTAAAAGTACATACATATCACATGCATCTCCATAATTAAGAATTTTTCCTGCTTTGTCTTTATTTACCTCACCCGGCTTATAACTATATTTAAACCTTACTTTATTTGGCCTTCCGGCTAAGGGGGTACCAAACTTAAAAGCCGCCTCGGGATCCGATGGATTAATTTTATCCGGATTAAAGAATCCAGTGAATAGAAAGCCCGAAGAAATAGGGGTGCCAAATACTTTCCCAAGAGGGCCATTATCTAAAGTTTCCATTTGTGCAGCTAAATTTCCACTTCCTAAATCTTTTGGAATTGTTGCCAATTTATTTAAAAGCTGTGTCCCAAGATTACCTGTACCCCAAATTGTGGTAGCAGCACTTGCACCAGTTTCATAGTAATTTGTAGCCGTTTTATACCATTGATTTAGATCGTTATTATCTAATTGCGGTGAGGCAGAAGCCACAAAAGCAATTATTGTCCATGTATGTGATCTGCCGTCTTCTGAAGTAATTGTTAGTGTCACTTCACCATTTAAATTGATCGTATCACCCACTCCAATATCACTCTTAGCAAAGGAAGATAATTCCAGTTCCCGAATGGTGATTTCTTATAAATTAACGCCTCCGGGAATTTCTATTGTAACGGTTGAGGAAGTTAAATTTATTTTCGCATTACCTGACTGATTACTTACAACTATTTTCTTAATATTTGCATACTCCGACTCGCCAATATTATGGAGATTGAATGAGTATTTATGGGCAGTATTAAACTGCTCCATTTGGATAACTTCTAATAGTTAAAAAGAAGCTTTAAAATAAATTGACTCAGGTAATTTTAAAGGAAGAAATGAGCTTGCAAAAAGGCTAGGAATATTTCTTAGAAGCACTCCACATTCCAATCCTTCATGCTTCGGAAAGAGGTGTTAATATTGACCGCCTTGTTCTAAAATAAGTCTTTCTTACAAACACATTTAATTAATACATTTACACTAAATTTTTTAAGTTATTTCAGGACAAGGCATTTATTGAGGGTCCGGTTGATAGAAACCATTCGCTAAAAGAAAACAAGTTTAGAAACTCGGGAAAAGTTTTAAAATACCAAAGATTTGTCAAGAATCAAAATTGAAAGACGTAAAAAAAGAAAATTTAAATACCTTAATCATTCAGTAAATAGAACAATCATGAAAGTTATAAAAGGAAACTTTTCTGATCATAACAGAAAGAAGAAAAGTGCAGTGCCGAAAAAAAATCAGGATATCCCTGTAATTCAGGATGAAGACGGCAACTATTCCACTATGTTGCTCGATTTGATAAAACCATATATGGACGCCGATCTCTCAGTGGATGAAGCGGAAGAGATGATTCAAATGGGGATATTAGCCTGGAATTTATCTATTTCACAATCATTAGGTATCCCGGGACATAATGAGAACTTAAAATCAGCGGTAGTAGAAGCGGGGTTCGGTAAAAAGCAGGTTGAGCAGGTTAAGAAAATGGAAAAAGACAAGTTGGTGAAATTTCCGGAACATACTAAATTTATTAAAAGTTATGTGTTAGAAGACGATAGTGATAACAGAATGAAAGTGACGCTTACCTGTATTCCGTTGGGGGATATGTTGATGGAAGTGATGGATTTTGATGAGGATGATTTCGATGATGAAGAATTTGATGACGATGATTTTCCTTTTGACGAT
Source organism: Chitinophagales bacterium (assembly GCA_038235345.1). Classification (GTDB taxonomy): domain Bacteria; phylum Bacteroidota; class Bacteroidia; order Chitinophagales; family Chitinophagaceae; genus Ginsengibacter. Next base: position 4,918 of record JBBSUB010000218.1, on the reverse strand, counting down.
ACGGATGATTCTCAATATGAAGAAGGAATGGTAGATCGAAGCGCTTTCTCTTTAAAGCACAAACCTGCCTACATAGATTGGGCTAAAAAAACAAATGATATTCTCGATCCCACCAATAACGTCATTTATCTGATTGAAGAAAAAGTATCAGAGGCAGAGGCCTTTGACTGGTTAAAGAAAAATTTCAAAAAGTTCATGACCGATGAACTGGCGGAAGTAACGGATGACAAGAAGAAATGGCCAAAATTAACCTATAAAGTTTTTTGTGATTTCTTCGAGGCTCAGTTTCACTCCATGATATGGGACACGGTAGAAGAGCCGTTAAACAAATATTAAGAACAAGTTTCCTGGGATGGTATAAATAATGGGTTCAAAATAAATTTGAACTAGACTAAATGCAATAATCGAAATCAAAAAATTGTAACTAAACTCAATTCTGAAATACTTTTCCAATCCCTTCTGGAAAAAGCATTCAATGGAATTAATTAGCAAATAAGTTATATTAAAAATTCTCCAAAAACCTTTTAATTTTTCTTTTCGTACTTGCACTATTGAGCACACATTTTATAATGGCTTTAAATTCTTCGTTAGTTAGTATTCCCACTTCTTCAAAGTCAATTCCTTCAATTTTATATACATCATTCATGATTTGCATTTCATAGTCTTCCACCTGGCTACCATATATAAAAGTAATCAGAAATGGAATATTTTTCAATCTTTTATGAATTAATAAGAGAGGGGTTTGCGATTTTCTGCTACATATAAACCAAAATCCCGCTAATATAACAACCGTTTAGTTCAAAGATTCCGATAAACTCGGAAGAACTAAACGGCTGTTGTTTTGGTGTTATTTCCTTAGCTCAGCTAAGTAAGGTTAAAATAGGAATTGATTTATTTTCTCTACACTTCAAAAGCGAAAAATGATTTACAATATACTCCACGTCTTATCTCCCGAAAGTATTTTATTTAAAGGAGTCTTGCCTTTTTTCGAATTCATGGCATCTATCTGCTCTTGTAAATTCTCTTCATATACAGGTCGTTCATCTGCATAGATTACGCCAAAGGGCCGCGGCAAATACACTTCATTAAATGCCGTATCAAAGAAACGGGAAATAAGGTTTGCTTTGGTCTTATCCTTCTCATCATGTATCCACAAATCATTGGCTGAAACTCCATCGCTTAGTTGCACAATTTTAGGAGTTAATCCATCCAGCCTGATTCCTTTATCGTCATTTTGACCAAAGATGAGCGGCTTTCCATGTTCAAGAAATATTGCTTCTTCTTTTTTGGTTTCCTTATCAGAAAAAGCAAAGAATGCCCCATCATTAAATACCGGGCAATTCTGGTAAACTTCAACAAATGAAGTGCCTTTATGCTGATGTGCACGCCTCAATATTGCCTGCATGTGCTTGGGGTCACGGTCAAGCGTACGCGAAACGAAAGACGCTTTTGCACCTAAGGCTAATTCAGAAGGGTTAAATGGTTCTTCAATAGAACCGTAGGGAGAGGATTTCGTTACCTTTCCCTTTTCTGATGTTGGTGAATATTGCCCTTTCGTTAAACTATATATCTGGTTGTTGAATACTAAATAATTCACATCAAAATTCTTCCGCATCAGGTGAATAAAATGATTTCCTCCAATGGAAAATGCATCCCCGTCGCCGGAAACGATCCAGACACTCAAGTCAGGATTTGCAGCTTTTACTCCGGAAGCAATGGCAGCCGCGCGCCCGTGAATACTATGCATTCCATACGTATCCAGGTAATACGTAAAGCGGGCGGAACAACCAATGCCTGAAATAAAAACAAAATCTTCTTTTGCAATTCCAAGATCAGGAAATATAGTTTGCACCTGTTTCAATATAGAGTAGTCGCCACATCCCGGGCACCATTTTACATCCATTCCTGAAGAGAAATCTTTTGGAGTAAGCTTTTCATTTTTATCTATAGCAAGTGTTTCCATGTTTTTAAGCTTTAAGCATTTCAATAATTCTTTGTTTTATTTCTGCGGTGGTAAAAGGCAATCCCTGCACCTTGGCAAAACCTGTTGCCGGAATTAAAAATTCAGACCTTATCAATTGAAGCAATTGACCACTATTCATTTCAGGTATTAAAACCTGGTTAAAACCGGACAACAATTCGCCAAGATTTTCCGGAAATGGATTGATATAACGCAGGTGAACATGCGCCACATCGTACCCTTCAGCTATTAATTCTTTAACTGCTGTTTTAATAGCGCCGTAAGTAGAACCCCATCCCAGTACTGCCAGTTGAGCATTTTCATTTCCACTATCGGGTTCTGCGGCAGGAATAAAGTGTCGTATACTCTTCACTTTTTCAGCGCGCAATCTTGTCATCATTTCATGATTGGTAGCATCATAAGAAACATTGCCTGTTTCATTTTCCTTTTCTAAACCACCAATGCGATGTTCCAAACCTTTTGTTCCGGGCTTTATCCATGGACGAACGAAATTTTCATCCCGCTTATAAGGTAAAAGTTCCCCATTCTCTCCATTCGGCTCAGTCAGAAATTTTACTTCAATTTCTTTGAGTTCATCTTCCATGGGAAAACGCCAGGGTTCCGATCCGTTTGCAATGTATCCGTCACTTAAAAAGATAACCGGGGTCATGTGCTCCACAGCAATTCTGCACGCTTCATAAATCGTTTCAAAACAATCTGACGGCGAAGATGCCGCTATCACAGGCAATGGCGCTTCACCATGCCGGCCATGCATTGCCATCAAAAGATCTGATTGTTCTGTTTTTGTAGGCAACCCTGTTGAAGGTCCGCCACGTTGAACATTTATTATCACTAAAGGAATTTCAAGCATGGTAGCTAAGCCTAATGCTTCCGTCTTTAATGACATACCCGGACCTGAAGTAGTGGTTACTGCCAGGTTTCCTGTATAAGATGCTCCAATAGCTGAACAAATGGCTGCAATCTCATCTTCAGCCTGCAAGGTCTTTACGCCATTTGCTTTATATCTTGAAAGATTATGCAGAATATCCGTGGCAGGGGTAATGGGATATGTTCCTAAAAACAAGGGCAAACCTGATTTTTCAGATGCAGCCAACAAGCCGATTGCTGTGGCATGATTCCCCGTAATATTCCTGTATTCGCCGGGTGGAAGTTTGGCGGGAGCTATTTTAAATTGCGTGGTAAATATTTCTGTATTATCACCATAATTCCAGCCGGCATTCAAAACTTTAATATTTGCGTCAGCAATTTCCGGTTTTTTTTCAAACTTTTCCCGGATGAACTTTATCGTGTTATCCAGTGGTTTATCAAACTTCCAGAAAAGCAATCCAAGCACGAACATATTTTTACAACGCTCTACATCCTTCATTCCAAGACCGCTGTCTATCAGGCAATCTTTCGTATGCTTTGTGACATCAACGCTGTGTACAATATAATTTTCAAGAGAATGATCTTCCAGTGGATTTGCTCCTTCAGGATAATGGGCTAAAGTAAGATTCTTTTTATCGAATCCCTGGCTATTTGCAATGATGATTCCGCCTTTTTTCAGTCGTGGCAGATCAACTTTTAATGCAGCAGCATTCATGGCAACAATTACGTCATAATTATCACCTGCTGTGTAAATTTCTGTACTTCCAAAATGTACCTGGAAACCGGAAACACCGGCAACAGTGCCTATTGGGGCGCGAATTTCAGAAGGATAATCAGGAAATGTGCTTATGTCATTACCCCCTAAGGCCGCAGTATCAGTAAACTGCATTCCTGTTAGTTGCATTCCATCGCCGGAGTCTCCGGAAAAGCGTACAACTATTTTATCAACTTCCTTTATTTTGGTAAGTTTCGCGGGTCTTTCTTTTAAAGTATCCATAATAATTAAATAAAAATATTAGCCATGCAATAATTCCTTTCTTGCCAACAATTCTTCCACTGTTTCAACATGATTTTCATCCGGCACGCAACAATCAACCGGGCAAACAGAAGCACACTGAGGCTCTTCATGAAAACCCTGGCATTCCGTGCATTTGTTCGGTGTAATGTAATAGATGTCCGAAGAGATAGGTGACACGCGGTCATTCGCGTCAACAACAGTTCCGTCGATTAATACAAAACTGCCTGTTACAGTAGTTCCATCTGCCATGCTCCAGTCAGCGCCATTTTCATAAATTGCATTATTAGGACATTCTGGTTCGCAGGCACCGCAGTTAATACATTCTTCTGTGATTATAATAGCCATAGTGTTTAGTTTTTGGAGAGAGGTTAAAATTTAATTTGTACATAAAGGAACAGCAATCTTATTTTTCATTTTCTGATTATCCTCACCCTTGAATATGATTTTTATCATAGAAACGGCTGGTTCATATAAAAGGTCAAGCCCTGAAGTGTGCCTGCAGTTGGTATTTTAGTAAAAAGAGGAGATCGTTTCTAAAAGGATAATAGTTGATGAGTTCATTTAAATATCTCGCATTGTTATCTTGAATGTGGGAGATTCGCATAAAAGTGGCACACTAAATTTTGTTGGTAGCGGCGTGTGTGCATTGGTGTTAGTATACGCCCTTCTTCCATCAGACTTAAAATGACCTGATTTCTTTTTATTCAATTTAAAAGGGATTTAGGCGAAAATTCAAAATATTGTTGTTTAAGAAATAAGGGAATAAAGGGATAAGGGAATAAGGTTGGACCTTGATAATCCAGAATTTTTCTACTAAGATTTATTTCAAGTGAATGGTAAAAATGAAAAAATATAAAAGAATAATTATTGTATTTAAGGAAGATTACAAATTCATTTAAACTGCCTTTAACCTTTGTAGAAAATCCAATCCGTACCAATAATCTTGATAATTCAGAATATTTCTTCTATACAACTAATTTTTTTAAACACGAATTTTAGGCAGGAATTGCACGAATTAAAAACAGAGTTTCAAAAGTTGTTTTTAGCGAAAC
>JBBSUB010000217.1:0-7274 GCA_038235345.1 Chitinophagales bacterium | reverse complement strand
TTGAATACCCGACCCCAACGGGGTCGAATCTATGTTTGAATTAAAAGTGAGTTAGACTTTTTTTGAACCCGTGAACACCAACCAAAACCTATACTTCGCCGTCCGACTAGTTTCCAACCAGCGACATTTTGAAATGCACCCGTAGGATATCATATTAATTATACCCCGGATTTTGCATTAATTTTCCATTACTAAGGTCAATTTCTTTTTGTGGAATCGGGAACAAATTATGCTTTCCATCCACATAATTTTTCCCCTGCGCTCTTAACACTGCTCCAGCCCTTCCTGTTCTTTGTAAGTCAAACATTCGATCGTGCTCAAAGGCCATCTCCACGCGGCGTTCTTTATAAATAGCTTCTCTAACTGCAATTTTTCCTGTTGCTACAGTATTTAAAAGTCCAGCACGTTTACGAATCATATTCAAAACCGTTTTTGCCACTTCTTCATTTCCCAATTCATTTTCAACTTCCGCTTTTATCAATAATATTTCTCCATAGCGGAGTACACGCAGATTTTTATTTGTATTTATATCATCCCCATTAAATGTTTCCTTCGTTTTACTGACGTATGATTTGTAATTGTATCGCGGATTACTCGCCTGTGGGCTTACCTGGAAACCATCCCAAAGTGTTTGTCCTGCAAACATAATCGTTCCGGCTTTCCGTACATCTCCCGCTTCGTAAGCACTCACTAAATTTTCTGAAGGAGTATTAAATCCCCAGCCTAAACCATTGGCTCCCCTTGGTGCCTGCACCACAAAATAATTCTCAATACCCAAATTTGGAGTAACCCCAATACAATTTACTTCCCAAATTGACTCTTTGGAAAACTCCCCTGCTTCCCGCCAGATGGTGGCGTAATCATCCACCAATCCAAACTTTCCCGAATTATACAATATATCAGCCATAGCCTTAGCCTGCGCCCATTTCTTCTGATATAAATACACTTTGGCCAATATTCCCTGTGCGGCAAACTGGGAAGCACGGCCATTTTCTGCGGCGGGTACAATTTGTGGAAGACGGCTTATCGCCTGATTTAAATCGCTTTCTATCAATGCATATATCTCTTCCTGAGAGGCTCTTATACTTGCAGTAGCTATATCTGTTTCAGACTCCAAAACCTTGTCAATTTTTGGAACTGCACCAAAAATGCGGACAAGGTTAAAGTAGAAATACGCCCTTAAAAAATAAGCTTCCCCAATATATCGTTCCTTATCCGGAGAAGTTGTTTCCGGTAAAAATTTCAATGCATAAGTCGCCCGGCCAATCCCTTCAAAATTATTGATCCACAAATCAGAAAAGGAAATAGAAGAAGGGGTAAATGTCCAGTTATTCAAATCTCCTTTATCCGTGCCCTGATCACCCGGATCACTTCCTTTATCCGCATCATCAGAAGTAATACTGGTAACCCCAATCCAGGAAAAGGAATGTTCTCCCCAGGCGTATAATTTATTGTATACGGCGGCTATCAAACGCTTCGCGCCGTCATTACTTTTTAGTAATTCCTGAATAGTAATGGTTCGCGGCTTTTCTTCCAGGAACTTCTTTCCGCAGCCATTCATACCAAAAATTATAAACAGAAATAAAATAGGCAATACTACTTTTCTTCCCTTGGATAAAATAAAGAATCCTGCCTCATCTCGTATTCTTTTAAAATATATTGAATGTTTTTTCATTTTTTGAATGTTTTTAATTTTTCAGTATCACTTTTGATTTATTACCTGAATTGAAGACTTAACCCAATCATATACGTTGCTGATACAGGATATATGTTCAATTCTATTCCTGCCTCATTTTGATTTCCGGGAAGTTCAGGTGTAAAGCCGGAATAATTTGTCAGGATAAACGGATTTTGCGCGCTCGCATAAACGCGTAATTTGTCAATATGTAAATTGTTCTTAGGATTAATTGTATATCCTACCGTCGCATTATTTAGCCGCACAAAGGAACCTGATTCGATAAAATAATCCATGGGAGGAACGACTCCGTTGAAAGCACGGGGATATTTGTTTTCATTACTGCCGGATTGCCACCTATTAATAGCTACATCGTATTCTACATTGTAATTACCACCGGTGCGGACTCCCTTTTTAGCATTGTAAATTTTATTTCCAAAATTTCCGTAAATATCCAACCCAAAATCAAATTTCTTCCACGTCAGGGCTGCATTGAAACCTCCATAAATTTTCGGCTGATAACTCCCTACAAATACGCGATCAAGATTATCGATAATACCATCTTTATTTTTATCCAGTATTTTAAAATCCCCGGCTTGCGTATTTAAAAGATGTGGATATGCATTTACATCGTCGGCATTTTGAAAAATTCCATCCGTTTCATATACCCAGAAAGACCCGATTGGCTGGCCGACTAAAGTACGTGTAGAAGTGTAGCCATTATTTAAACTACCAAAATCAAGCGCCTTACCAATTCCCACATTTTCAACCAAATTTTTATTGAAGGTCGCATTGGCTTTTAGCGAATAATCAGTGTGGTCATTGATCTTATCTTTCCAACCAAGAGATACCTCAAATCCCTGGTTCAAAACATCCGCGGCATTCGTGGTAAAATTTGCACCAAAACCAACATCTACTAACGGAATTGTATACAGAGCATTTGTAGCTTTTTTGTGATAATAATCCAGTTCGCCACTTAACCTGCCATTCAATAAAGAAAACTCCAATCCAATATCAACCTCCTTTGTGATCTCCCATTGTAAATTAGGATCAACGATTCCTGTAATAGTGGCACCATTTATATAATCAGTACCAAAATAGCTGTATAGATTCCGGGTTGGTTTCAGATCAAAAGCTCCTGCCTGAACCACATCATTTCCCACCAAACCATAACTGGCGCGCAATTTCAGACTGGTGAACAGTTTTTGATTTTCCATAAAACCTTCTTTATCTATCAGCCAACCAACACCTATTGCCGGAAAATCTCCCCAACGATGATTTGATGAAAAATTACTATTCGCATCGCGGCGGTATGTAGCATTAACTAAATATCGATTAAGATATTTATAATTTACCCGGGCGAAATAGGACTCTCTTTTGAAATAATTCCCAATGGGATCACGAAAATTTTGTTGTGCCCCAATTGTATCCTTAAAGTTCAGTTTCCACTTATTTTCATCATTAGCTACATTTCTTTTTGTTGCCCGGCTATTCCAACCATTTCTTCTTTCTGCTGTGTGCCCAAGCGTTCCTGTGAAATCATGATCGCCAATCGTTTTCTTATACGTGAAATAATTGTCCCATGTCCACTGATAAATACTATCGGCTGTATAGGTCAGGGCACTCACTTCATTTTTTTGAGTGGAACTAACCTGGTAAACCGGCGAATAAATATGTCCATTATTTTGTTCGGCATCTATGCCAAAAGAAGATCGAAAAGAAAGATCTTTCGTGATCTTGTATTCTCCCCACAGACTACCTCCACCACGCACTCCATAGCTTTTATCATTTGTAAAATCAAGGGTAGCAAGAGGATTTCCTACATTACTGGTTTCAGTAAATCCATAGGTTCCATCCGGGTTCTTTGCATTATATATAGGTGACGCAAGGTAAGCCTGGGTAAAAACTCCATAGGGTTTGTTATTGGACGTATATTTTGAAAAAGAAAGATTGTTGCCAAATTTCAATTTGGAGTTTACTGCCAATTCATGGTTATACCGAAGAGTCAATCTTGAATAATCATTTCCTTTTAATACACCCTGCTCATTCATATATCCGCCAGACAGATAATACCGGTATTTATTCTTGCCGCCGCTCATAGATAAATTATGGTTTTGAATAATTGCCGGCCTGGTTACCTCATCCATCCAGTTTGTGTTTCCGGTGATATCCGCACTAGTAATTACATTAGCTCCTGCAGCTTCATTGCTATATAAAGTGTACAGATTTGCCTGGGCCATTTGCACTTTATTGATCAACATTTTCACTCCTGCATATCCGTCATAATTTACACTAAACCTTCCTTTGGAACCGGCTTTTGTGGTGATAATTAAAACACCATTTGCGGCTCTGGCTCCATAAATTGCTGTGGAAGAAGCATCTTTTAAAACCTCAACAGATAGAATATCCGCGTTATTAATATTTCGGATATCACCCGTAATAATTCCATCCACAACATACAATGGATCTGCCCCTCCTAAAATAGATCCTACTCCCCTTATACGTACATTTGGCGCACTTCCCGGCGCACCACTGCTTGTTATTTGAACACCCGATACTTTACCTTGTATAGCCTGAGTAGCGGTCAAAGCAGGAACATTGGCAATATCCGAACCTTTAATACTTACATTTGAACCAGTCAAATCGCTTTTCTTTTGCGTTCCATAACCAATAACAACAACTTGTTCCAGTTCCTTTGCAACACTCCCTGAAAGCGTTACCTGCAAAGTACTGCGGCCTTTAAGGGCCACCTCCTGCGTATTATACCCAAGGGATGAAAACGAAAGTATCACATTGGAATTACTCACGGTTAGGGAGAAAGAACCAGCATCATTTGTGGTTGTACCATTTGTTGTTCCCTTTTCCAGAACGCTTACGCTGGAAAGTGGTTGCCCATCTGTACCGACGACAGTTCCGGTCACAGATAGTGACTGCGCAAAGAGATTTCCCGGCAACATAAAAAGGAAAATGATACAGGAAAATAAAAAAGGAGGAAACAGCCTTTTGTTAATTGTATATATGCCAATGGTCATACATCAGGGTTTTAGGGTCAAGAAAAATTTGGCAGAAAATTTTAGAACGTTAAAGTTAATCAAATTTATGAAATCGTAATTTTTGATTCTAATTTCTAAATTAGAAATAAGTCAGGTTAGCCATGACTTTTTCACTAAACCAATTATAGTATTCCGTAAATATTTATGAAAGAAAAAGGACTTATTTTAATCGCTCACTTTTGGTGCAAATGCTTCAGGGTAGAGTGCCATAGCATTGGATTTTATTTTTGCATTTACTCTATAGGAAGCTACCAGGTAAATGATGGAGAAAAAAGTAAAAGAAATAAAAAAACCACTAGAAACAGTATTGAAATTAAGATAGAACTGAGAATAGAAATAGGGCGCAATTGCAAATCCCGGCTGATAATAATTCAGCATCATTAATGCCTTTCCAGGCTTTGGTGATTTAAAAACTCTCCATAAATAAATTGTCCATAAAAATAGAGAAAACACCAAAGTAGTGATAAGAACTATTTTCATAGAAAACAACTGAGTGAATGTATATAATGAAACTAGTACCAGAAAGGAAAAAAGCAAATGTGGCCAGGTAAATAATAATACAGTCTCCTTCCATAGCATGCGCTTGGCCTGCTTATCAATTTGTTTTTCCTTTTCTCTAACCACATGTGCAAAACCGAAAATTCCAAAACCACTGTAAACTTCCTCCAGAGCTTGTTCAAAAGACAATTTTCTATTTTCACTTATTCTATCTTCTATAGCTGCTGCAAGGTGATCTGCTATTTCCGATTGCAGATCATAAAATTTTAAGATTGATTAAATCCTTTATAATGCAATACTAAAAAGAGTTTCATTGAATTGAAACTCTTTTTTATTTTTCTGATTTGCACACAATTTGCACACAAACCCTTATTTCTTTAGATTCTTTTCCCAAATTGCAATGATCTGATCTAATCTTTCTTCAGATAAAGTATTGCAATCAATTTCCTGTGGTGCATCTAATAATAATTCAGGAAATTGGGAGGTGTCGAACATTCCGGATTCTATTGAATTTAAAAGTTTAATCTTCAATTCTTTGGTTAATCTGATTACGCTCATAGTATCAATTTAATGAGGTTAATAATTTTTGAACCACTTCATCAAGTTCCGGCTCTGACATTCTATCAAAATCGGTGGTTAAAGTTGTGGCCTGTAATGTTGGTAGGCTATATTTCAAAAGTTTCTCAAAAAGAATAACTCTTTCCTTAGGCTCCAGGGCCTTCCAGTCCTTTTGTAGTTGTGCCCGGTTGTCATCAATAAACTGGTTAATCCATAACCTTAAATCTGTGGTTGAAGTTTTATTTTTCGTTCCTTTTTTTCTGCCTCCAGGGTTTCCGCTTTGTCCTTTTATAAATGCCATGTCATTGTAGATTTATTGTTCTTTTACAATAGATTTTTAAAAGTGTGTTCCAACATCTCATTTAAAGAAATTGGAAGGATCACTATTTTATTAATAATAAGATTCCCTTTTTCCATTGATTTAAATTCAATCATTCCCGGTGCATCAGATATTTTTGGAAGATCATTGTAAATATTTTCAATTTCTTCATAGGAATAACGTTGTAAATCTTCCAGGCAAATAAAATGATTATCTACTCTATAAAATTCCATGCCTGCAAAGGGTTTTATACTTTGCAGGCTTATGGATTTATTTTTGAGTGCTTCCAGTAGCTTTATTTTTTGCTGCCTGGTAATATTACTGATAGGCTTGTATAAATCAGTTTGGATATTGTGTTTCATAGAATTTATTTTAATTCCCTTGTGGCACGATCATAACCCATATTTTTTAATAGTTCAACTTCGCCGGCTTCCTGGTTCAATATTATACCTTCCGTAATTTCCTCTATTGAACGGGGTGCAATGGGAGCTGCTCTATGTTTTTTCAAAAATTGGAATAATTCATTTAATACCCTGGCCGCTTCTTTATGAAGTTCAAAAAGCTGCATACCTTTTTCTGTGGTTATGGCATCAATAAAACTGCTTCGGATCTCATTTTCATTTTCCTTAGGCAAGATCAACAAACCATTTTCCATTGATAAGCTGTGTAGATAATCACTATGGTTTAAAGAATAAAATCTTTTCAGTTTCTCTGAAAATCCATAAATAAATTCCTTTGTATTTTGTGTAAAAGTTTTACGGGTTAAACCAACATCCTTTACACCTTGCATCATGTGTTCATTCACCTGGTTAATTAATTCGTTTGGTTCCTGACTATGCAGCAATGAAATAAAATCATTGAAATTTAATTCATATCCGGTTTCATTTTTAAATTCCGGTAGGATCTCATTAAACTTTGAGCAAAAGGAATTGATCTTTCGGATTTCATCATTCTGCTTTTCTAAATTTTCATTTATTATTATTGGTTCCATGTGTTTTATTATTTTAAGGTTTCAAAAAGTTCTTTTAATTGGCCTGTGGCCCGTATTTCTCCTTCAAAGTTTTCTGCCTGACTTGTAATTTTTAGGGCATCATAGAAATTATCAATTTCAATTAGTTCACCTTTAAGGATTTTAACCACTTCTGTTTTTGGTCGGGTTCCATCCTGAAGG
>JBBSUB010000216.1:0-7276 GCA_038235345.1 Chitinophagales bacterium | reverse complement strand
AACCAACCTTTTTATCTCCCCAAATAATACTCTGTAACGATACTTTGGGGTCCAAACTATATGATAATCGCATTTATAAACTACGTGCGAGAGCTTTCTATATTTACTATTTGCCATCCCGTAAAATTAAGGCATAGCCAGCAGTACATTACCACCGCCCAAGGCGGTGGTTTTTTAAGAGGAAATAAAATATATGAGAAAGCTTTAATCAAACGATTGTTTTTGCCTGTTCAGCGATTGATCGTTAGCCAAAGGCTGGAGAGTTAATAAATTTGAATCCAAATCATCCATTAAAATAAATAATGTGCTACACAATATTAAAAGTCTGATCGGGTATCGCCTGGAAGCGACGGATGGAGATATCGGAAAAGTAACAGAGTTTTACGTTGAAGACACCTCCTGGTTGATCCGCTATATAATTTTGGAAACAGGTAATTGGCTTCTTCACCGCAAGGTTCTTATTGCACCACAAGCAATCGTAAAAGGACAGGCAAGAATTAGAACATTTCCTATAAACCTCAATAAGAAACAGATCAGGACCAGCCCGGATATTGATACAGATAAGCCCGTTTCCCGGCAGCAGGATATGGAGCTTTATGGTCATTATGCCTGGCAATGGTCCGGTAGCGGATTTTATGCCGGTGGTTTAGAAGAAAATCTGTCTATGAATCCGATCATAGATGAGAAAATCATGAAGGAGGCTGATTCGAAAGATAAAAGAAGTGAGGATGACCTCCATTTAAGAAGTACAAAAGAACTTATCGGGTATCATATTCATTCAACGGATGGAGACTACGGACGTATTGGTGATTTCATCCTTGACGAGACAAATTGGCAAATCAACTACCTGGTAGTTTATGCCCATGAATTGTTTGGAGGTAAAAAGGTGTTGATGGACACCGGTCAAATAAAAGAAATACAATGGGAAAAATCCAAAATTATGGTGAACCTTTCAACACAAGAAATAGAAGATTGTCCTCCCTTCGATGAATCAAAATTTGATCTTCCTACCTAAATTAGAAGTAGCCTCAATCTGCATTAATGATTATAAAAAATGAAGTCAACATAAAAAATAAACAGATGAAAACAGAAACAGAAACTCTTTTAGAACTTGGTATCAACGGCCTAAATGAGAAGCAAATCACCTCAGAAATTCCTATCAAAAAAGAAAAGAAAACAAGGAAGAAAAAGAAGAAAATTTTACACGATTTATACATAGAGTTAGTAAAGTTGCAAAAAGAAGTGATTGCTTCAGATTTAAAACTTCTTGTAATACTGGAGGGAAGAGATACTGCCGGAAAAGATGGTACGATCAAAAGGATCGTCAAACATTTAAGTCCCCGCGAAACAATCGTGGTAGCGCTGGGAAAGCCAACTGATTTCCAGGAACGCGAATGGTATTTTCAACGCTACACCGCGCACCTGCCCGCTTCAGGAGAATTTGTGCTTTTCAACAGAAGCTGGTACAACCGGCTTGGCGTCGAAAAAGTTATGGGCTTCTGCACCCATAAACAATACAAATCATTCTTTACAGAAGTAGAATTGTTTGAGAATGGGTTGGTTGAAGCAGGCTTCATCATCTTCAAATATTATTTGGATATCAGCAAAAAAGAACAGCAAAAAAGATTGGATGACCGCAAAAAAGATCCGCTGAAGCAATGGAAAGTAAGCCCGATTGACGAGGTAGCACAGAAGCACTGGAAAGATTATTCAGATGCCCGGGATGAGATGCTGCTAAAAACGAATTTCAAGCGTGCTCCCTGGTTTGTTGTAAATGCAGACAATAAGAATGATACACATATCGCCCTGATTACGCACATCCTGGATCGTATGAAATATAAAAATAAGAATGAGAAATTAGTGTCGCGTGATTATGGATTGGTTGATTGCGCAACGAAAGAGATAATAAAAGATAAACTTTTCTAAAATGCCCGAAAAAAAGTAAAGAAGTATTAAAAGTAAAATTGTTGCAACAGAATTTAGTTCTTCAAAAAAAAATGATACAAGTGAAGAATATAAAAAATGAAAAGAAGAGTTTGAAACGCTTTGTCTATGTGGCTGTAGGAGTTGCAGCAATCGGCGGATTGCTTTTCGGCTATGATACAGGTGTTATTTCGGGGGCGATATTGTTTATTCAAAAGCAATATGATCTGTCCCATGCTATGGAAGAGTTAGTCGTTAGTTCCGTTTTATTGGGAGCAATTATTGGTGCTGTAATTGGTGGTGCACTAACAGATAAATATGGCCGGCGCAAGATGATCATACTCGCCGGCATTATTTTCACTATAAGTGCTTTTGGTACTGCTTTTTCTCCGACAGTTACCTGGTTGATTATTGGCAGGATAATTAGCGGAATCGGTATTGGTATTGCTTCATTTATATCCCCGATGTATATAGGCGAATTAGTACCGGCCAGGGTTCGGGGAGCGTTGGTAGCGGTCAACATGCTTGCTATAACCACCGGCATCGTTGTTGCCTACCTGGTTGACTATGCCTTTTCCGGCAGCGAACAGTGGCGCTATATGTTTGGACTTGCGGCGATTCCATCCATTGGACTTGTTGTTGGTATGTGGATTTTACCGGATAGTCCGCGTTGGCTGATCAGTAAATCAAAAATGCAACAAGCAAAAAAGGTTTTACAACGAGTAAGAACAGACGCTGATGTTTCACCGGAAATTACGGATATCCAAAAAAGTTTGGAAAAGCAAGGACAGAGTGGTATTAAGGGATTATTCCAACATTCACTAAAGATGCCCCTTATTGTGGGTTTAGGATTAGCAATATTTCAGCAAATAACCGGCATTAATACAGTCATTTATTACTCTCCTACTATATTCAAGTTTGCTGGTATTCATGGCGTAGGTCCCGCAATTCTGGCCGGGGCCGCACTGACAGGCTTAATGTGGTGTTTTCATATATTGGCTATTTTACTGATCGACTGCGTTGGAAGAAGACCTTTGTTGCTAACGGGAGTTGCCGGCCAGGTTATCGGTCTTGCTATCCTGGGTGCAGCTTTTCAATTTCCACAGTTGGCAAGTATTAAAAGCTATGTTGCCATTGGGGGACTTAGTATCTACGTTTCCTGTTTTGCTTTTGGGCTTGGTCCTATTTTCTGGCTGTTGATTTCTGAGATATATCCTCTGAAGGTTCGTGGTGCAGCCATGAGCGCGGTAACGGTAACTAATTGGACTATGAATCTTGTAGTGGCTGTTACATTTCTGAGTTTAGTTTCATTTATAGGGCAGGCATCCACTTTTTGGCTGTATGGAATAATAGCTATTGGTGCCTGGATTTTTTTCTTTAAGCTCGTGCCTGAAACAAAGGGAAAAACGCTGGAAGAAATAGAGGAGCATTGGCGGCAAGGAAAGAAGCCGGGAGAATTATAAAGTCGGTTGAAGATTTGTGTTCTTATTATTAATCGAGATTCTTCAGGTATAGAATAGTATGATATATAAAATAGGTCTTAAAAATTAGTGTCTAACAATTATATATTGCTTAATCCGGCAAAGCACAAAATAACAAGGATAAATTTTTCCGAAAGCCGGCTTTACAAATTGGCCGTAGTTAAATTATAATTATCCCCTTTTTTTTCCGGCCCCAATAAGAGACCAATCTTGTAGAAGGATTACCTCGCATTTGGTTTAATACAAAAAATAAATTACGATGAGCGAAGAAAAAATGACGAACAATCAATTATACGGTCTGTTACCATCACTTGCAGAAGGCATGGAAACACTAACCGAACTTTCTCTTAATATTCGCTGGTCATGGAATCATGCCGCTGATGAATTATGGCAACAACTTGATCCTGAATTATGGGAAATGACGCACAATCCCTGGATCATATTACAGAGTGTATCGCGTGACCGGCTGGAAAAGCATCTGAATGACAAAGATTTTAAAAAGAAAATGAATGATTTGGTCAGTATGAAGGAGCACCTAAACACAACCCCTGCCTGGTTTCAGCAAAATCATTCGAACGCATCGTTGAAATGTATCGCTTATTTCAGCATGGAATATATGCTAAGCGAGGCGCTGCCCATTTATGTTGGCGGCCTGGGCAATGTAGCCGGCGACCAATTGAAATCTGCCAGCGATCTCGGTGTTCCGGTTGTTGCAGTTGGATTACTTTACCAGCAAGGATATTTTCGGCAAAAAATAGATAAGGAGGGGAACCAACAAGCGATGTTTCCATTTACTGATCCGGGACAGCTTCCTGTAAAACCTCTTCGTTTACCGAACGGCGAATGGTTAAGATTGAAAATATCTTTAGCGGGTCACACCGTTTGGCTGCGCACCTGGGAAGTACAGGTTGGAAGGGTAAAGCTATATCTGCTCGACAGCAACGATGTAGTGAATTTGCCTGAACACCGCGAAATAACCGGTGAACTCTATGGCGGTGGCCGGGAGATGCGCATCAAACAGGAAATTCTTTTAGGAATAGGTGGCTGGAAACTTCTTCAGGCACTGGGCATTCATCCCGAAGTATGCCATATGAATGAAGGACATGCTGCTTTTCTGACTTTGGAGCGTGCGAGCTCTTTTATGAAAGAGAACGGAATTTCTTTTGAAGCCGCCTTGGCTGTTACGCGTGCCGGTAATTTATTCACGACTCATACGGCTGTAGCTGCCGGGTTCGATCATTTTAGTCCGTCACTGATGTGGCAATTCTTTGACGATTATGCAAAAAATGAATTAGGAATTGACTTCAACAACATGATGGCTCTCGGCCGTGACAATCCGTTTGACACTTCAGAATATTTTAACATGGCTTACCTGGCTATTCGCTGTAGCGGTGCTGTCAATGGCGTAAGTCGTTTACACGGAAAGGTGAGCAGACATTTATTTAGTGCCCTTTTCCCACGTCAACCACTCGATGAAATCCCGATCGGCCATGTAACCAATGGAGTGCACATGCCAAGTTGGGATGGTCCATTTGCTGATAAAGTATGGACAGATGCCTGCGGGAAAAACAGGTGGAAAGGTGAACTGGAAACTCTGGAAAAAGACATCAGTAAAATAAAGGATGAAACACTCTGGCAAATGCGCAATGACTGCCGCAATGTATTGGTAAACTTTATCCGGCAAAGGTTTGAAGTACAATCCGATGTAGCCGGACAATCATCTGAATTTATTGAGACTGCACAACATGTATTTAATCCAAATACGTTAACCCTTGGTTTTGCCCGCCGGTTTGTTCCTTATAAAAGACCAGATCTGTTGTTGCATGATGAAGAACGATTTGTGCGTATACTTACAAATAGTGAGCATCCTGTTCAACTGGTTATCGCCGGTAAGGCTCCACCATTCGACGAATCAGGAAAGGCATTGATCAGGACATGGATCCAGTTTATTCAAAAGCATAATTTATATAATCATGTTGTTTTCCTGAGTGATTATGATGTGCTGCTCACAAAGCACATGGTGCAGGGAACAGATGTTTGGATCAATACCCCGAGGCGTCCGTGGGAAGCCTCCGGAACCAGTGGAATGAAAGTACTGGTAAATGGAGGAATTAATTTATCAGAACTGGATGGATGGTGGGCCGAAGCCTACACGTCTGAAGTGGGTTGGGCCTTAGGCGATGGAAATGAACATGGAGAAGATCCGGCCTGGGATGCAAGAGAAGCGGAGGACTTGTACGAACTATTGGAAAAGCAGGTCATTCCTGAATTCTATAGCCGCAACGAAAAAGATATTCCTGAAAAATGGATAAACAGAATGCGCAAAAGTATGGCGCAATTAACACCCCGTTTTTCTGCGAACAGGGTGGTCAGGGAATACACTGAAAACTATTACCTGCCTGCTGCTAATAATTATATTAAAAGAGCCGCGGAAAAAGGCGCTGCCGGAACAAAGATAACGCGTCTGCATAAAGAGCTTCTAAAGCAATGGAATTATGTACAGTTCGGTGAGGTTCGTACTGAAGATAAAGACAATGGCCATTTCTTCCACGTGCAGGTAAAATTGAATGGATTGAGTCCGGATATTGTTTCTGTGGAGCTATATGCAAATGGCCTAAATAATGAGGTGCCTGTTAAAATAAAAATGGATCATGTGGCATTCGCAAACGGACTGACAGAATATGTCGCCCACACAGATAACTCAAGGCCGGCAAGCGATTACACCGCCTGTATTTTTCCAAATTATGAAAATATATCGGTGCCTTTGGAAGACAATCTTATCCTTTGGCAGCACTGATGATCTCAGGTAATTAAAAATAGAAAAATGCAACCGGAAAATAAAATAACAACACTACTCCTTGACATTGGCGGCGTGCTGCTTTCAAATGGATGGGATCCCGCATTCAGGCGTAAAGCAGTTGAAAATTTCCATTTGGATATTGCTGAAATGGAATACCGTCATGGTCTGATGTTTGTTACTTATGAAGAAGGAAGAATCTCGATCGATGACTATCTTGACAAGGTTGTATTTTATACAAAGCGTGATTTTTCCTATACTGAATTCAAAGATTTCATGTACTCATTTTCCACGCCTGATATGGAAATGATTGCCCTCATAAAAAAAATAAAACATCAATATGGTTTAAAAGTTATCGCGGTTAGCAACGAAGTAAGGGAATTAAATGCCTACAGAATTAAGACATTTAATTTGACTGAAATTTTTGATTTTTTTGTATCCTCCTGCTATGTTCATTTGCGAAAGCCGGATCCGGCTATTTTCCGTCTTGCTCTTGACGGTGTTCAGGTGCCGATAAATGAAATTATATATATTGATGATGTGCAAATCTTTGTAGATGTGGCAACCGATTTTGGAATCAAAAGTATTTGCCATAAGGATTATATTTCAACAGTCAAGGCATTGACTCAATTGGGATTAATAACCGAAAATATAGTTTCAACAAACGATGGTATTTCATCTGCTAATAAACTGATCACCCTAAAATCAAAAAAATGAACTGGTTAATCTTAATAATATTTGGCATTTTGGCCATTGCATTGATTGTATTTCTAGTCGTACGGAATCAAAAAGATGAAAAAGATTTTGAAAGAGATTTAAATAATGATTTTCCGAAACGCAAAAGCGATGAAGGGGATATTGACATTGATGATCTGACGGATCGTGTGCATTAAACAGGCTGCATTTTAAAAAAGGATCATCGGCACATGAATAGTGGCCCGTGGGGATACCGGCCACGGGACAACAGCCGAGGTTTATGTCCTTTAGGTTTGTATTCATTAATTATTTAATCACATTACTATTATTACTACTTTTCTTTTTTTGGTTCTTTTTTTCTTTTAGAATTCACTATTTT
>JBBSUB010000215.1:0-7283 GCA_038235345.1 Chitinophagales bacterium | reverse complement strand
ACTAATTTCCTCCAATGCGGTGGAAAAGATCTTTCACTTGTGTTTCCCATAATTGACTTTGGTCTTTGATCTCTTTTTTTTCTGCGAAATCATGAATAACCAGGATCGTCTGATTGGTTACCTCCGATTTTTCAATACCAAATTCAAAATATTCATCTTCCGGTGCTTCCGTCCAATGAAAACGAATAAATTTATTTTCTTCTTTATCAACTACTTCAGCATCTTCTGCATAAGAAGAACCTGACCAGGAAAATTTAAAGATACCGTCACTGTCTTCTACTTTATCAGCAAACCATTCCTGAAGGCCGGATGAGGTTGATAGAAATTCGTACAATATTCCGGGCGAACATCTAACGGGATATTCCACTGTGTATTTTATTTTTTTACTCATTTTTACTTTTAAACTGTTTTCTGTATTTGCAATAATAGAAAATAAAATGACTACCCCGCAAAAATTTATTTATTTATTATTTTAGTGCGGAAAATATAAGCCTTTTATACATTAAAAGCCTTTTTTATTTTTTATACAAATTAATTTTTTGAAAACATACTACAATGATTCTATTTTACGTTTACAAGCAGGAATTAAGACTTTAAACCGAAATTAAGATCTTACCTCTTTAAATTATACCATTGCTATGAGTATGCGTCAGCTAAAAATTTCGAAATCTATTACGAACAGGGAAAGTGAAAGTTTAGAAAAGTATTTGCAGGAAATCGGGAAAGTAGATTTAATCAGCTCAGAGGAGGAAGTACGTCTGGCTGTTCTTATCAAACAAGGAGACCAAAAGGCCTTAGATAAATTAACAAAAGCAAACCTTCGCTTTGTGGTTTCTGTTGCAAAACAATATCAAAATCAGGGACTTACTTTGCCTGACCTGATTAATGAGGGGAACCTTGGACTTATTAAAGCCGCCCAGAGATTTGATGAAACCCGTGGATTCAAATTTATTAGTTATGGTGTTTGGTGGATAAGGCAGAGTATCATGCAGGCTTTAGCGGAGCAATCAAGAATTGTTCGTCTTCCTTTAAACAAAGTAGGCTTGACCAATCGGATCAGCAGAGCTTACTCCCACCTGGAACAGGAATACGAACGTACACCGACCATGGAAGAAATTGCACAATATTTAGATGTGGATATTGAGGAAGTGCATTCTGCTATGAGTGTTGCATCAAGACATGTGAGTATGGATTCCCCTCTTGGTGGGGCTGATGATGAAAGTACTTTAATGGATGTGATGGAAAACTCAAATGCGGATGCTGCTGATAAGCAACTCATGTTCAGAGATTCTTTACGCCAGGAAGTGCAAAGATCTTTATCTGTTCTTACGCCAAGACAAAAAGAAGTGATCTGCTATTTTTATGGTATCGGAGTATCTGAGGCTATGAGCCTCGAGGATTTAGGAGAGCGTTATCACCTTACAAGAGAAAGAGTTCGACAAATAAAAGATAAGGCACTCACTAAATTGCGCACGAATACACAAGGCGATCTCCTGAGAGGGTATATGGGAACTTAATTTTTAAGTTCATGGTTCAATAGTATGACAATAAGAAATACTTTTGCACCACAATGAGTGATTATTTTAAAATTGGAAAAATAGCCGCCACGCATGGCGTAGCCGGACAACTTGTCCTTGAACATTCTTTAGGTCAGAAAACGGCTCTTAAAGGTTTGGAGAATATTTTTATAGAAGAATCAAAAGATTCCTTTCTTCCTTACTTTCTTACCGACGCGAAAATCAAAAATCATACGGAAATTCTGATCACTTTGGAGGGCATTTCCTCCAAAGAATCTGCCCGCTTTTTATTAAAAAAGGAAGTTTGGCTTATTGAAGAGGATTTTAAAAAATTTGCTGCAGGCGCCGCGCCAATCTCCCTGCTTGGATATATGATTATTAGCGATAAAGAGGAAATTGGAAAAGTGATTGAAGTCATAGAACAGCCTCATCAGATATTGTGTAAAGTAATGCTTGGCGATAAAGAAGCGCTTATCCCAATACACGAAGCCTCCCTTTTAAAAACAGATAAAAAGAACCGATTGTTATATGTAGATATAGCAGATGGGTTGTTGGATCTTTATAGGGAGCAATAAGCTGTGAGCTGGGAGCTGTGAGCAGAGAGCTTTGAGCTTTGAGCCAGAAGCTGCCAGCCCTGAAGGGGCGCAATATACCAAAATAGGGTGCGGCCCTATTGATTTGGATGGTGAGGCCTCATCCCCAACCCCTTCTCCCGCTGGAGAAGGGGCTTAAGTTCTAAATGACAAGAATTTTTTTATTAATTTTAAGTGCAAAGGCTCAAAGCTGATAGCTGACGGCTAATTGCTACAACCTAATACCTACAACCTCCACCCCCCATGCCCATCGCTCATCTAGATATGGATTCCTTTTTTGTAGAGGTGGAATTATTGAAAGCGCCCGAATTGAAAGGGAAAGCGGTTATTGTAGGCGGTGATGCTGTCCGTGGTATAGTCACCACCTGTAGTTATGAGGCACGAAAATTTGGGGTGCACTCCGCAATGGCGATGAAGCAGGCAATTCGATTATGTCCGCATGCAATTATTCTCCCCGGTCATTATTCTGAATACGTAAAAGCTTCAGCAGAAGTCACTGAGATTATCGCGTCAAAAGCTCCCTTATTTGAAAAGGCATCGATAGATGAATTCTATATTGATCTGAGTGGAATGGATAAATATTTTGATCCCTTAAAATGGATGATCGAATTACGGGAATTTATTTCTGCGAAGACCGGTCTTCCTCTTTCCTTTGGTATTGGAAATAATAAGATGGTGGCAAAAATGGCTACGAACGAAGCCAAGCCAAAGGGTTTTTTACAGGTAACTCCGGGAAGCGAAAAGGAATTTTTAGCTCCTCTGGAAGTGGGTAAAATACCGGGCGTCGGACCACAGTTAGAGCACATTTTGAAATACCATGGTTTTAATTATATCCGGGATATCCAGAATGTACCCTCAGAAAAGCTGGAGAAAATATTCGGTAAATCAGGTGTTGATCTTTGGAATAGAGCGAATGCCAGTGATACATCTATCGTTAATCCCAACAGGGAGCAGAAATCTGTTTCAAAGGAAAATACATTTGAGAGTGATATAGCCGATATTCCTTTTTTGATGGGTGAAATTGTGAGAATGTCTGAACAGATTGCGTTTGAACTTAGAAAGAATGAGACTTCCACCGGATGTATTACGATAAAAATAAAATATTCCAACTTTGAAGTAGCCACCAGGCAAGTGAGTATTCCACATACCTCCGCGGAGGATGAGATAATTCCTGTAGCAAAAGCATTGTTCTTGCAATTGTATAAAAGCAGGCATACGGTGAGATTGCTTGGCGTGCGCGCGAGTAATTTGTTTAAAGGAAGTATTCAAACAAATTTGTTTCAAAATACCAGCGATAAGTCCAATTTGTATAAAGCTATAGATGAGGTTAAAAACAGGTTTGGAGGAGATGCGGTTTTTCGGGCTTCGGGAAAATGAGATTTTTTTGGGTTTATCTGCAAAGGGAATTTGGGCTAAAGCCCGGTTTTTAATGTTTTTGGAACCACCAGCTAAAGCTGGTATTAATTCAGGAAATGCAAAATTGAAACACGAATTTTAGGCACGAATTACACGAATTATTTATAATACTTGATCTTGTTTTCTTCGGAATACAGTCCGGGACTTGTAAGGATACTACAGATTAATAAGACTGTCTTCACTTAGTACAAAATACAAACCGCGCAGACCCAACCTTATTTACCTTATTTATTTAGGTAATATAGAAAGCAGGATCATCATTATATTTTCGCAGCGTTCTTCCAAAACTTTCCAAAAGTTGCAGACTCTTTCCTCAATAGTATAATCCGGACTTCGAACTTTTGGAAAGTAAGCAATGCTGCTTTCAATGAAGGAGAATTTTGTTGTCGTATAGAAATAAGCTAATAAGGTTAGTCCTTAATAATTTGAAATATTTGTACTAAGGTTTATTGTAAATGATTACTGGTTCAGAAAAGAGTAACGGTGAATGATGCTAATGGGTGGATTTTGGAAAGATCACAAATCAATTTTAAACTGTCTTCGACCTTAATACAAAATACAAACCGCACACACCCCACCTTATTTACCTTATTTATTTAGGTAATATAGAAGGCAGGATCATCATTATATTTTCGCAGCGTTCTTCCAAAACTTTCCAAAAGTTGCAGATTCTTTCCCCAATAGCATAATCCGTACTTGAAACTTTTGGAAAGTAAGTAAATATTTAAACTGCCTTCAAGCTTAGAAGCGAATACCTACAAAGTTCTCCTTCCTCCAAATTCTCCCTGTCTTTATAAAATGATATATCTTTTCTTTTTTTCCAAAAGTGGATGGATAACTAATTAAGTTTTTGTAATTCTGTATCCATTAATTTTTCATTACGTACAGCAGCGCCAGGCCATATTGGAGTAGTGCAGTAGAAGGCAAATTGCTGTTAAATAATTTTCCATAAGGTAATTAATATTTATTTTCAGGAAGAATTACATAGCCTGCCTTTCTAATGGTGTGAGGACAATAACAATATTAAAATAAATACATGAAGAAATATCTCATCCTATTATCTGCAATAATTGTAATTATTTTCGCCGCCTGTAAACAAAGCGGCCCTGAGCCTTTACGTCCAGGCGAAGTGCTACCTATGCAAAGGCTTTTGGATACAACTCAAATGCAACAAGATTTGCAGCTATTATCAAGCGATGCTTTCATGGGCAGAAATCCAGGTAATACGGCCATTAATTTAAGTTATGAACTAATACAAAAAAGATTGCGGCAAGCAGATTTAGATAGTTTCGCAATAGGTTTTGAACAAAATTTTAATTTGGCTGGCCTAAGCCGGAAAAACTTTTTAGGCGTTATTAAAGGCAGCACAAATCCGAATGACTTCATTGTTGTCTCAGCACATTTTGATCATTTAGGAAAAACAGCTGCCGGTATTTTCCATGGAGCAGATGATAATGCCAGTGGTGTTGCAGCCGTGCTTGCTATGGCAAAATATTTCAAACAAAATCCTCCAAAACATTCTATAATTTTTGCTTTATGGGATGCTGAAGAAGTAGGTTTAAAAGGTTCTGAATATTTTGTAAATAATTTGCCGTCATCCTTAACGTTAAGTCAGGTGAAATTTAATTTAAATTTAGATATGATTGCCCGCAGCGACAACAATAAATTGTGGGCATGTGGTTTATCTCATTATCCAAGGTATAAATATTTAGTAGATAGTTTAAAAGACCGTACGAGCACACAACTCGTTTCGGGTTATGATAAAGCTTCCGATCCTCAAGACTGGACTTACCTTAGCGATCAGGGAAGTTTTCACCGTAAAGGGATTGCCTTTATTTATTTAGGTGTGGAAGATTTTCCGGAGTACCATAAAGTAACTGATACCTACGACAGAATTAATTTGCAAAAGTATTTTGAGAATGCAAATATTGCCGCAAATATGGTTGCTTTGTTGGATAGAAGACTTTAGAAACATATCAGCTTGAAAAGCTATTTGCAGCCATTCTATACCGAATGTAAAGGGTAAATAGTCCAAAAAAAGTTCTTAAATCGGCATAATATCATCTTTTCAAAAGAAGTAAGGAAAATAAAACCTTATTTAAAATATACGCAGCTTACGGAAAACTGATGCTCCTATAATAATAAAGGATATAAAAGAACCGGTAAGTTTTACCGGTTCTTTTTTAATTGGTTTAAAAGCGCTCTCATATCTTTTGGAAGAGGTGCTTCTATGGAATGCTCTATTCCATGAATATCTTTAAATTGAAGCATGTTAGAGTGTAGCCCCAATCTGCTCATCAGAGGCCGTTCTTCTTCTTCATTGATACTTAGTTTATATTTTTTCTTGAAAGAAGACAGCAATACGGGTTTCCCATCTCCATATAATACATCGCAAATTAAAGGGTGTCCTATAGACTTTGTATGTACCCTGATCTGGTGTGTACGCCCGCTGTGAATATTAAAATCAACGAGGGAATATTTCCCATAATCTTCTAAAACTTCATAGTCCGTAACGGACGGTTTACCTTTTTTAGCAATGATCATTTGGCCCTTGTTGAATGGATGTTCCGCAATGGGTTCGTTGATGGTTCCTGTTTTATTCCGGATAGAACCTTTTACAATTCCCAGGTAATGTTTTTCAATATTTCGTGCCTCAAATAATTGAGAGAGATACTTGTGGGTTTCTTCTGTTTTTGCAAATAATAACAGCCCGCTTGTTTCTCTGTCTAAACGGTGTACGATAAATATTTTACCATATTTGCGAGTGAGGGATGTATATAATGATGCTTGTTTTTCATTGTGCCTATCCGGAATCGTAAGTAATCCGGATGCTTTATCTACAGCTACGAAGTCATCATTTTCAAAGATGATTGAAAAGTCTTTCAAAGTAAATTATTTAGAATCTTTAGTAGGTTTTGGCTTGCTTTGGTTGGTACCTGCGCCACTTACATTTTTTTGCTTATTCATGAATTTAAGTAAGCGGATTTCCTTCTCATTCAGATAACGCCATTTACCCCTTTCAACGTTCTTTTTGGTAAGATTCGCATACATGACCCTATCCAGACCTTTTACATCGTAACCCAAATGTTCAAATATGCGGCGAACAATTCTGTTGCGCCCGCTATGTAATTCTATTCCGATGATTGATTTATCTTTTGGATCTGTATAGCCGAGTGCATCTGCAAAGATTTCACCATCTTCCAGGGTAATTCCTACTAGAATTTTTTCAAAATCAGCTTTCAAAAGTGGTTTATCAAGTTTAGCTTCATAAACTTTCTTTACATTAAAACTTGGATGAGTCAATTCCTGTGTAAGGTCACCATCATTTGTAAGCAAGAGTACACCGGAAGTATTTCTATCCAGTCTGCCAATAGGGTATATGCGTTGGTCAGTTGCTTTTTGAGTTAGTTGTAAAACCGTTTTTCGGTTTTGCGGATCCTCAGTGGTGGTGATATAATCCTTTGGTTTATTCAGAAGAATATACACCAGGTTTTTGCTGACATACAGTTTCTTACCATTGTAATAAACATCATCTTTCTCATTCACCTTAAAGGCGGGTTGAGTTACGACATTTTTATTCACGGTTACTTTTCCATCTATGATCAGGGTTACAGCATCTCTTCTGGAGGTAACGCCACAATGAGCCAGAAATTTATTCAGAGGCATTTCACCCGGAATAATTTTCTTAACTTTCTCCCCTTCCTTAACCGGCGTGGCTGCTGATGCTGATGCGATTGGAGCAGTTGCAGTTACTTTT
>JBBSUB010000214.1:0-7295 GCA_038235345.1 Chitinophagales bacterium | reverse complement strand
TTCTTCTGCTCTTTTCTCTGTTATAGGCATGCAAATAAGACCCCGGCCATAGCGGCTCATAAAATTGATGATCTCAGGAGTCACATTTTTTGCGGAGGTAATAAAATCTCCCTCATTCTCACGGTCCTCATCATCTACTACAATAACAAGTTTTCCCAGCTTAATGTCCTCAATCGCATCTTCTATTTTATCTAACATAATATGAATTAATTTAAAGGTGCAAAGGTAGTACAGTATGGGCAGCTTTTATCTGCTTAAATGAATCTTATGTTTATTTTATTTATCCAAAAAACTATTATTTGTTCAAGAGATTGGTAAGCTAACAATATCAAAATGAGCATTCGGATACTAAAATTAAAATACATCTAAATCTCCTTCAAAATAATGCATCAAATTGTTAGCGGGCCTATTTACGTAACAATTTATTAATAAACAAGATGCAGCTAAATTCCCTTTAAAATTGCCTTTAAGTTGTTAATAAATCCTTATTGCCGTTAAGCAATAATTCACTTTCTTTGCGGCATTAAATAAAACTAATTACTATGCAGTTTAAAAAACTTTTACCATTACTCATTGTTGCTATTCTGGCTCCGTTCTTTATGAACGCGCAGGTGACCACAAGTAGTATTTCAGGTTTCGTCAAATCAATCTCAGGCGAGCCACTTGAAAGTGCTACAGTTACAGCGATTCATCAGCCTTCCGGAACAAAATATGTGACACTGTCCAAAAAAGATGGAAACTATACTCTTCCAAATGCAAGAGTCGGCGGTCCATATTCCGTTACAGTAGATTATGTGGGTTTTAAACCACAAACAATTGAAAACATCACTCTATCTCTTGGAGAGCCATCTATTGTAGATGTAATTCTTTCCACAAATGAAAGTGTTCTTTCTGAAATAACCATTTCAGGAGTGGGACGCCCGACAGTTGCAAAAACAGGAGCTAGTACCGTTTTCAATAATAAACAAATAGCTGCATTACCTTCTATAAGTAGAAGTATTTCTGATATTACCAGGTTAACTCCCCAGGCAAATGGAAATAGTTTTGCCGGCAGAGACGGACGTTACAATAATCTCCAGGTGGATGGTGCGAACTTAAATAACAACTTTGGTTTAAGTACAGATCCATTACCAGGTGGTGGGGCAAGCCCGATTTCCATTGAGGCTTTTGATGAGATATCCGTTAATATTGCTCCATTTGACGTAAGACAATCCGGTTTTACAGGGGCAGGTTTGAACGTAATTACTAAAAGTGGTACCAATACACTACACGGTTCAGCATATGGTTACTATCGCGACCAGGACTTAACCGGGAACCGAGCAGGTAAAACAGAATTAACCAGAACTCCTTCAAAAAACAAATCATATGGTGCTACACTGGGCGGTCCGATTATTAAAGACAAATTATTTTTCTTTGTGAATGCAGAATGGGAAGATGCTTCAACGCCTAATCCAAATACCTGGATTCCAAAAGGTTCAACCGCTACTGGCCGTGAATCCTTTGCTCCCATTGATTCATTAAATAAATTCAGAACTCACCTTAAAACAAAATATAATTATGAAGCAGGTGCATATGATAACAGACCAAACTTCGTAAACGAAAACAGAAAGTTTCTAGCCAAACTTGACTGGAATATCAGTAACAAGCACAAATTAGTTTTAAAATATAGTGATCTAAAAGCTTCCGACCAATCTCCATTGAACGCTTCAAGTGTTCCAAATGGTGGCGGATTTAGAATTACAGATTTCTCTGTAAATCCTGCAGTAGTGGGCGGATCAAACTCCAGGCTTCCAAACAGCAGAAATGGTAATCAGTCTATCGCTTTTACCAATTCTGATTATGCGACGGATCACGTAGTACAATCAGGTACGATAGAATTGAATAGTAACTTTACAAGCAAAATTTCCAACCAGTTATTACTTTCTTATACGCATATTACAGATACCAGAACTAGTCCTGGTGGAATATTTCCAACTATTGAAATTTTCAATGCTGATGGATCCGTTGACGGAGTTTCAAAAGGTTCTAATTATATGAGTGCCGGTACAGATCCATTTACACGGAACAATGATATCGTTAATAACATTGCAGCTATCACAAACAACTTCAGTTATTTTGCCGGAAAACATACATTAACTGCAGGAGTAAATTATGAATATCAAAAAGTTGGAAACGCTTTCATGGCCGGATCAGAAGGATATTTTGTATACAATACTCTGAATGAATTCATCAATGACAAACCACCTGCTTTTTATGCCTATACATACTCATTGGTTCCAGGTCAGCCAAAAGTATTTTCCGCTGATTTAAAAATAGGACAGTTAGGTATTTATGCCCAGGACGAATTCAACATAAACAGCAATTTCAAATTAACTTATGGTTTAAGAGTTGACCTTCCAACCTACCTGGATAAGCCAATTGAAAATACAGCAATTACTGCTTTGAAATTTCCAAATGAAAAGGGTGAGTTAACAAGTTACAATACTGGTGCATGGCCAAAAGCTGCTCCATTATTCTCTCCACGTGCAGGTTTCAGATGGAAAGTTCCGCAGGAAAAAGGATTAACAATTCGTGGTGGCGCAGGTGTATTCACTGGTAAAATACCTTTTGTATTCCTGACAAATATGCCAAGTAATAGTGGTGTTTACCAAAATGGTGCAGCTTTCACCAATGCCTCAGATTTAGCTTCAATTAAATTCGATCCGAATCCTGATGCCTATATTTCTAAATTCCCTTCAACAGTTACAGCTGAAGCTCCCCGCTCTTTTGTAATGATTGATCCGGAATTTAAATTTCCACAGGTATTCAGAACCAATTTAGGAGTAGATAAGCAATTGGGGAATGGATTTATGGCTACCATTGATGTACTTTACACAAAAGATCTGAACGCAGTAAAAATGCGTAATGCGAACCTGAAAGATCCTTCAAATAAGTTAAATGGAGTTGATAACAGGCCTTTCTATCCTTCAGGAGCTGATAAGGTATATCCTAATTTGACAGAAGCAATTGTTTTGGAAAATACCAAGAAAGGATATTCTTTCTCATCAACAGCTCAAATTTCAAAAGGGTTCTCTAAAGGATTCTTTGGTTCTATTGCGTATACGTATACATTGGCTACTGAAATCAGTCCAAACCCCGGCTCACGTGCGAACTCTGCCTGGCAGTCTATCCAAAACGTGGGAACTCCGAACTCAGAAGAGTTGTACTTATCTTCCTATGCAATACCTCATCGTGTTGTTGGTAACATCTCTTACAAATTGGAATATGCAAAAAATTTGGCAACAACCATTTCATTATATTACCAGGGATCGGCACAAGGTAATTACTCTTATATCATCGGTGGTGATCTTAATAAAGACGGAAACAATGCTTCTGACTTAATGTACATTTACAAGAAAGGTACAGATGTTCCTTTTGTAACGAATGGTGCATACTCTATTGCACAGCAACAAGCTGCCTATGATCAATTTGTCAGCAGCTCACCTTACCTTTCTACACGTAAAGGAAACTATGCAGAAAGAAATTCAGCATTAACTCCATGGTATAACCGTATCGATGCAAGATTACTGCAAGACATTTTTGTAAAAATCGGAAATACAAAACACACCATTCAGCTTAGCGCAGATGTTATTAACCTACCAAACCTTATTAGTTCAAACTGGGGTTTGAGAGATTACTATACATTGAACAATCCTCTAAGATTGAAAACAGTGGATGCGTTAGGAAATCCGACATTTACCTGGTCAGAAGTAACTGTTAATGGTGCTAAAAAACTAGTTGACAATGCTTTTGAAAAGAATAATTCGTTCAGCACAACCTACCAGGTGCAGTTCGGTGTGAGATACCTTTTCTAAGATCAATTTAATTTTTGATAATAAAACGCCCCGGAAATTCCGGGGCGTTTTGGTTTTAAAGCCAATTAATACCGAATGTAAATGGTCCAAAAAAAGTTCTTAAACCGGCATAATACCATCTAATATTTACTCATTATTCTTCGGACTATTTTATAAATAAAGATGGTATAAGGTCTTCATGTAAAATTAAAAATCTGGCTGCGAACAGAAGCATATTTTCCTGAAATGAAAAAGCGTCTTAACCCATAAATAACGGATCAAAACGCTTTGGAATGACACCTTTTTTTAAACCTATTTTCAATTTTAAAACTTCATTTTTTCTAAACAGCCACATCAATCACTTTCGCATGTTTTTCTATTTTATGCTGTCTTTCCTGGTCGGGCTCGTTAAGTGGAGTTTCTTTTTGCATATGCAATCTGCCATTATATTGAGCGCCTAATTCTATTTCCAGATTGTTTGTGGTAATGTCGCCGGATATGCGGCCTGTCCGCTTTATTTCCAATTGGCCGGCTTGTACATCACCGGTTACCGTACCGTATATAATAGCAGATTTTGTATAAATATCTCCTTCTATAACCCCATTTTCTCCAAGGACTACGCCACTTTCCACATGCACATCACCAATAATTTTCCCTTCAATCCGGATAATGGACGAACCGTTTATTTCTCCGGTAAACGTATATCCCTGGCCAATAATGGTGGATATTTCCTGCTGATTAAGGTCCAGCTTTTTTTGCCCGTTTTTCTTTTTAAACATAATTAGTCGAGTGTTAAAAATGATATAGGATTAATTCTTTTTCCATTTTGATGCACCTCATAATGGAGATGAGGCCCGGTAGATCTGCCGGTGGAACCGATGTTGCCGATTTGTTGACCGATATCAATCTTTTGTCCACTTCTGACGGTTACCTTTGATAAATGACCGTACAAAGTCTCAAATCCACTTCCGTGCACCAGAATAATACAATTACCATAGCCGCCTTTTATTCCTGAAAAAACGACTTTTCCTTTTGCCATGGATTTTACCGGTGCTCCCATCGGACCTTTAATATCCATACCACGATGTGTTTCCACTCCATAACCGCCAAATGGATTTTCACGATGGCCAAAAGATGAAGTAATTTTACCTGTAAAAGGCATTCCCAAAGGAATATGAGAAAGACTGTTGCTTATTTTTTTTAGATATTTTTCATAAAAAGTACTGATTTCCACTGTAGATAAAATGTCATTATCCACAATCCCACCATGGGCATCTTTAAAAACAGGTTTTACTCCACGGGTTTCCAGGTACTTATTAATAATGATTAATTCCTTATCGATATTATTAAACTTTTCACGGATGGCAACTGTATCCACTTCGGCAAACAACACATGCATGTTATTTATTTTGGCTGAAAGGTTTGCCTGCATCTCTATCTGCCTGATAGCATCATTTGCGAGATAACCAATGCCTGCAATAAGAGTAAAAAAAAGAAGCACGATTGCACCTACATATTTTTTCCAGTTTAAAATCAGCCTGGTTGAAATTTGAATAGGTTTTATTCCCTGCTGATTTTTGTTCACCAGAAGGATTGTTGTCTTTTCCTTGCGTTTTTTCATAGTCAGTCGGATTGAGTTTACAGCATAAATATTCATCTCCTCTGGAAACAAAGCATTCTATTAAATCCTGAAACACTGATAGATTTATAAACGCACGAATTATTTTAAAATTGCCCGGCCAGGTCAATCAGTCAGAGATCAAATCTAAAAGTGTAACATCCAAAACCATGTACATATATTCAATCTTTATGGATAAAAGGTTTATTTTAAGGGTAGGATTCAGGAAATAGAGTAATGATTCAACAGAATATTTCCAGGAATAAAAGAAGGGATTTTTTTTACGAACGGGATAATTGAATCAGCTTTTCATGCAGCACAATCACTTGTTCCAGCAGGGAATGTTCTTCATTATTAATTATAATAAAATCACATAAAACCATTTTATCTTCCTCATTCATCTGGTTGTTCATTCTTGCCAGCACTTTTTCAGCAGGCACATTATCCCGTGCCATGGTGCGCTGAATTCGTACATCCAAAGGAGCTTGAACACCAATTACATAATCAAGTTTTTTGTTGGAGCCGCTTTCAAAAATTAAAGCAGCTTCTTTTATGAGGTAAGGAGCATTCTGAATTTCCATCCATTGACTGGCATTCCTGATGGTTGCGGGATGAACAATAGAGTTCAGTAAAGCTAATTTTTCGGGACGGCTAAATACCGCGGCAGATAAAAACGACCTGTTGAGTTTTTCATCTTTATATGTTTCTTCTCCAAAAGCATTGATCAGATTTTTTTTCACTACGGGATCTTCATTCATTAATTTTTTAGAGGCAGTATCCGCATCATATACAGGAATACCCAACACATTAAAAATCCTGGCCACGGTGGATTTACCACTGCCGATTCCGCCTGTAAGTCCGATCCGAAGCATCATACAACATTTTAGATAATAAAAGACCACCTGTTTTCCCGGATTAAAATTACCTATTTGCATTTAGAATGAAGAAAAGAAAAAGAGTGCATTTCAAATTATAGCGGATTGGTGTTGTTGGTGAGGACAACAACATGGAAAAGCCGGGAGGCGCACTGTGGTATACGTCCCCACCGCTGTCTTTCAGCGCAACGATTCGACATGTTTAAATGCACACAAGAAAAAGCCGGTTTTTTTAATACAAAAATCCGGCAAGATCATTTTATTAATCTGCCGGATTCCGTATAATTTTATCCAGAGGAAAATTATTTTATAGGAGCTGCCACCGTTGCCTTATTTAAGGCTGCCGTCATTTCCATGCTTACAGCACTTTTTTCCATCTTTATATAAGAACCCGGATTGATTTCCAACATAAAGGTGTTGTCCTCATTCACCCGGTTCACCGTTCCGTGTATACCTGCAATTGTAACAATTTTATCGCCTTTCTGCAGGTTTTGCATAAATTCTTTCTGCAATTTTGCTTTTTTTGCTTGTGGCCTGATCATGAACATCCAGAATACCAGGATCATTAATCCTAAAAATACAAACTGGAAGCCACCACCACCGCCTTCGCCTGTGCCTAACATTAAAAATACTGTTGCTACATTCATGTTGTTTATTGTTTTGTTGTTTTGCTGTAATCTTACAGCGGTTAATAATTCGTTTTATTATTGTGCAAGAACTTCACCCGTAAGATGTAAAACAGGAATTTCCGGATAAGCATTTGATACGACCTGTACTTCTTTTTGAATTGGGCCTATTCTTCCCTTACTGTGGAAAACGACCTTTATGAATCCTGTTTCTCCCGGCATGATCGGCTGTTCCGGTTTTTCAGGCACTGTGCAACCACAACTCGCATTTGCAGAAGAGATCACCAAAGGTTTTTGGCCAGTATTTTTAAAACGGAAGCTAAAGCTTGCATTTTCTCCTTCT
>JBBSUB010000213.1:0-7457 GCA_038235345.1 Chitinophagales bacterium | reverse complement strand
GGAACTTATTGTATTGCCGGTTCTGAAAGTGTCGCCGCCTGTGTATAAACAAGAACCAAAAGCTGTTTTTAAAGATGCACTTTTTCATTGGATTTATGCAGCCACCACAGGACTTGTTTTTGATTGGATTTATGATGGATGCAGTAACTGTAATAAAAAGGAACCGGAAGATAAATTCTCCGGTTATAGAAGAAACACTGCCGAATAATACAATGGAAAAAAACGTGTATGCAGTACAAATTAATCAATAACGATCTCCAAAAAACTTTCGCCATCATTTTAAAAAGTGGCGAAGAAGTAATGGAACAAATCAAGGCATTTGCCAAGGAACAAAATCTTTCAGCCTCGCATTTTACGGCTATCGGCGCTTTTAGTGAGGTGGTTGTTGGTTTTTTTGATTTTTCTAAAAATGATTATAAAAAAATACCCTTAAACCAGCAAGTTGAGGTATTGGTATTAACCGGTGACAT
The DNA here is from genome assembly GCA_038235345.1 of Chitinophagales bacterium. Taxonomy (GTDB): domain Bacteria; phylum Bacteroidota; class Bacteroidia; order Chitinophagales; family Chitinophagaceae; genus Ginsengibacter. The sequence continues at coordinate 6,987 of JBBSUB010000213.1, read as the reverse complement.
CACCCTGTATGAAAATGAACATAAAATTCATGCGCATGTGGTTCTGGGAAAAGAAGATGGTTCTGCTCATGGCGGTCATTTAATAAAAGCAATTGTTCACCCAACATTAGAAATCATTTTGAATGAATCTCCTGCCTATTTAGAAAGAAAGATGGATGAAAAAATAGGAATACCACTCATAAAAATTTAAAAAATTATGGCAGATAAAACGATCCCACCAGGCTTTCCTGGAATAAACCCCCGCTGGACTTCCAGCGCGAAGTCAGGAATTGGAAAATCCATAAATTTTTCATCAAATGTGGTGTTTACCCTTAGTCATGGGATAGTGAATGAGGTGTATTACCCGAGGGAAGATATAGCCTGTATAAGGGATATGGAATTTATTGTAACAGATGGTGAGAGTTTCTTTTCGGAAGAAAAAAGAGATACTGATCACTCCATTAAATGGATCAAAGAAGGAGTGCCGGCATTCAAAATTGTAAACACCTGTAACCAAAAAAGATATTCAATAGAAAAGGAAATTATCACAGACCCGTACCGGGATACTTTACTTCAAAAAATAAAATTTACGCCTCTCCAAAAAGGAGATTCGACGAAATATCGATTATATGTAATCCTTGCTCCGCATTTAAATAATCGCGGAGAAAATAATGACGGATGGCAGGATGAGTACAAAGGTAAACCAATGCTGTTCGCGTACAGAAAAGGGATAACGCTTGCGCTTGCTTGTTTTGGTGCTTATTTTAAAAAAAGATCTGTCGGATATGTGGGAACCTCTGATGGGTACACGGATTTAATTCAACATAAAAAAATGGAATGGGAATACCAGAAAGCAGGAAATGGAAATATCGCTTTAACTGCTGAAATCGATATTTCAAAAACGACTGAATTTGTGTTGGCGCTGGGCTTCGGAACTGAAAAAAAGGATGCCGGAAATAATGCCTGGGCAAGTCTTATGGACGGATTTAAATCTGCTCAAAATGATTACATAGAAAGATGGGATAAATTTCAAAAGAAATTGAAGAGCGTGAAAACAGAAAGGGGCACTATGGGTAAAAATTTTAGAACCAGTGCCGCTGTAATGAATATGCATACTTCCAAAAAATTTCCGGGAGCTGTTGTTGCCAGTTTATCTATACCATGGGGCCAGACAAAAGGCGATAAAGATTTAGGGGGATATCATCTTGTCTGGCCAAGAGACCTGGTAGAAAGTTCGGGCGGTTTCCTGGCATTAAATGCAAAAGATGAAGTGCTTAAAATTCTCAATTTTTTAATGTCTACCCAGGAAGATAACGGTAAATGGAGCCAGAATATGTGGTTGCAGGGAGACCCGAACTGGACGGGCATTCAAATGGATGAAATAGCAATGCCTATTATACTTGTTGACCTGTGTCATCGAAACAAACAACTTGATGATAGGAGAATGAAAAGATATTGGCCGGGAATAAAAAAGGCTATTTCCTTTCTTATTCGAAATGGACCGTCAACACAGCAAGACCGCTGGGAGGAAGAATCTGGTCTGACAGCTTTTACACTTGCCGCGGAAATTGGCGGATTATTATGTGCCGCGCATCTTGCAGAAATTAATAATGAGCAAGCGATCGCTGATTATTGCCGCCAAACGGCTGATTTCTGGAATGAGCAAATTGAAAACTGGACCTACGTTACGGATACTCCTCTATCAAAAGAAGTGGGCGTGGAAGGATATTATATGCGCATCAATCCATACAATAAACCTGCAGAGGAAATCAAAAATAATGTGCTATACATAAAAAACAGAACCCGTGAAAACGGACGGATGCATTTGTGGGAATTGATTTGTGTAGATGCCCTGTCATTGGTCCGGTTTGGTTTACGGGCAGCGGATGATCCTAAAATATTAAATACCATAAAGGTGATTGATGCTAAATTAAAAGTGGATACCCCAAGTGGTCCATGCTGGCACAGATACACGAATGATGGTTATGGTGAAGAAGAATCCGGAAAAGGCTATTCCGATAACGGGCAGGGAATCGGCAGAGCCTGGCCGTTATTAACCGGCGAAAGGGCGCATTATGAAATAGCCGCAGGAAATATAAAAGGCGCGAGGGAATTATTAAAGGCCATGGACGCTTTTTCTAATAACGGACTATTATCTGAGCAAATCTGGGATACCGCAGATATACCCGAAAGAGAACTTTATTTCGGTAAACATTCCGGCTCCGCTATGCCGTTAGTGTGGGCACATTCAGAATACATTAAGCTCTGTCATTCCATAAAAGAAAAAAAGATTTTTGATATGTCTCCGCATGCGCAGGAAAGATATTTGCAAAACCAAACCTACTCCCGGTATGTGGTTTGGCGTTTTACTTATCCAGTTGACCGTATTTCAGCAAAAAAAATATTGCGTATCGAGGTATTGACTCCGGCTATTATTCACTGGACAGATGATAACTGGGACACCATAAAAGACACAGAAACTACAGATACACAATTGGGAATGCATGTTGCAGACCTGAAATTTTCAACTAAAAAAGCGGAGAAAATAAAATTCACCTTTTTCTGGAAAGAAGCAAAACGGTGGGAAAATAGAAATTTTGAGGTTAAAGTTTTTGAGGCAAAAAAAATAAATGATCCCGTAAAAATGGATCATTAAAAATCTTGTAAAATGCTTCTATTAATAATTAATTTTTTAGGTATCACTTTTTTACAGTCTGTGTTGAATCCTTCCTCACAGCAGGCAGATAAAATATACCGCCTATTTAATTATTTCAATATAGCCGCTGGCAGTATGCTGTTGCTGGTTATTTTTCTCGTCGTTTATATCTCCATTAAATTCCGTCGAAAGCAAGGTGATACAGATGATCCCGTTCAAACAAAAGGAAATACGAAACTGGAAGCCGTCATGATCGGTGTACCTGTTTTATTGCTTGGATTCTTTTTCTATCAAACAGTCAAAACCATGCGGGAAGTATCTCCTTCTGTAGATGCCGGCCGACAACCGGATGTCATTATTACCGGTCATCAATGGTGGTGGGAAGTGGAATACCCCGGCATGGATGTCATTACTGCCAATGAAGTTCATCTACCTGTTGGGAAAACGCTACTCCTGGAAATGCGGTCCGCCGATGTTATTCACGATTGGTGGGTGCCGGAATTAGGAAATAAGATGGACCTCGTTCCGAAAACTAAAAATTATATCTGGCTGGATATCAATAAACCGGGAACGTATGATGGTGCCTGCAGTGAATTTTGTGGGGCACAACATGCCTGGATGCGCATAAAAGTGATTGCACAAAAAGAAAATGATTTCACCCGGTGGCTGACAGAAAATGCAAAAAATGCCCTACAGCCAAAAGACAGTTTAGCCATAAGAGGCGCCGCTTTATTTCAACTAAATACCTGCGCAAATTGTCACCGGATTAAGGGCACTGAAGCAGTTGCAAACGTAGGCCCGGACCTCACGCACCTGGCATCAAGACATTTATTACTGACTGGTTTGATGGATAATAACCAGGATAATTTATTCAAATGGGTGAGTCAGCCACAAAAAATAAAACCAGGCTCCCATATGCCTGATTTCAAATTAAATGAAGATTCCATAAAAGCCATTGCTCATTACCTGAACCAATTAAAATAAACATGAGTGAATCTATTTCAATACCGGAACCTTCCCATTCAATACCCGGAATAGGCGTCAGCACCAACCAGGGATTGTTGCAATGGATCTCCTCTGTTGATCATAAAATGATTGGTATTATGTACCTGTTGGTCGCCCTCTTGTTTTTTTTAATCGGCGGTGTAGAAGCAGGTTTGATGCGGATTCAACTGGCACAACCAATGAATAACTTTCTCCAACCGGAAGCCTACAATCAAATCTTTACAATGCATGGCACGACCATGATTTTCTTTGTAGCCATGCCGGCAGTCTTCGGATTTTCCGTTTATTTTGTTCCTCTCATGATCGGGGCAAATGAAATGGCGTTCCCCCGCTTAAATGCTTTTAGTTTATGGGCAACTTTATTTGGAGGATTATTATTGTATTTCAGTTTTGTTGCCGGTGGCGCACCGGATGCCGGATGGTTTAATTACGCGCCACTCAACAGTAAGAATTACTCTATCAGTTCGGGAATTGATTACTATTGCATGGGCTTATTACTTTCGGGCATTGGCAGTGTTACAGTATCCGTCAACCTGATCGTAACGGTGTTGCATTACCGCGTAAAGGGAATGGCGCTGAATAAATTACCCCTTTTTGTGTGGATGGTTTTTGTGAATTCATTTTTATTATTAGCCGCTTTTCCCGCTTTGAATGTGGCGCTCTCCATGCTCTTGCTTGACCGGCAATTTCAATCCCATTTCTTTGATTCATCCAGTGGCGGATCGGCGGTTCTCTGGCAACATTTATTCTGGATCTTTGGTCATCCGGAAGTATATATTGTGGTGCTTCCACCGTTTGGAATTTTGTCGGAAGTTTTTCCCGTGTTTTCCCGCAAGCCTATTTTTGGTTATGCCTTCGTAGCCGCCTCCAGCGTGGCAATCGCCTTGCTTGCCTTTGGCGTGTGGGCGCATCACATGTTCGCGGTAGGACTTGGAAATACAGTCGATTCATTTTTTTCAGCAGCAAGTATGCTGATCGGAATACCTACGGGTGTAAAGGTGTTTAACTGGCTGGCAACGATGTACGGCGGCAAAATACGCTTTACGACTTCCATGCTTTTTGCGATTGCTTTTTTAATTGAATTTACCATCGGCGGATTAACCGGAATCGCTTTTTCCATTGTGCCGATTGATTGGCAACTTACAGATACCTACTATGTGGTGGCACATCTGCATTATGTGTTTATCGGCGGTACATTTTTTGGCCTTTTTGCCGGCTTATTTTATTGGTTCCCAAAAATGACGGGTAAGCTTCTGGATGAAAAATTGGGGAAATGGTTTTTCTGGTTATTTACAATTGGGTTCAACGCTACTTTTTTAGTGCAACATTTATTAGGCATTCTTGGTATGCCCAGAAGAGTATTTACCTATCCGGATCTTCCCTGGTATGGAACATTGAATTTGATTTCCAGTTTTGGTGCTTTGCTGATGGGCGTTTCTATTTTAGTACTGATTTACATGATCTACAAAAGTTTAAAAAGCGGGAAGGTTGCCGGAAAGGATCCGTGGGATGGATTTACATTGGAGTGGCTGACAACCTCACCACCACAATTGAAAAATTTTGACGACGTGCCTGTGGTAAATGGGCCAAGGCCATTATGGGATATGAAAAATCCCGGAAACCGGGATTAAATAAAAACGATGAACAAGACAATGATGAAATTAGTAGTTGGGACAGAGGCAATGTTTTTCATTTGCCTGATTCTTTCGTTTGTCTATATGGCTTACAATGCGGGATTTGAACCGCATGAAGTACAGGCGCTGGATATTAAAAAGACGGGCATTTTTACAATTATTTTAATTGCCAGCAGCTTTACTTTTCTAGTAGCGGATCATCAATTCAAAAAAGGAAATATAAACAGGTTAAAAATCTGGTTGGCGATCACCATTCTATTTGGAGTTATTTTTTTATGCGGGCAGGGCAGGGAATACTGGAGATTAATACATGAGCACATTACGTTGAGCAGCAGTGTATTTGGAACAAGTTTTTATGCGCTCACCGGCTTTCATGGTTTCCATGTTTTTGTTGGATTGATCATTTTATCTATTATGCTCATCCTGGCTTTTTTAGGAGATTTCAATAAACCATCCTCAAATTTAATCAGTGTTGCAGGTATATACTGGCACTTTGTGGATATCGTCTGGATCGTTGTATTTACCGTTGTTTATGTGTTGCCGCATTTTACAAACATTTAAAAATAAAAAGATGAACTCAATATATTCTTATTGGAATTTTGATCCCGGAATTATGTCGTTCCTGGCAGGGATTAGTTTCGGGTATTTGTTCATTATTGGTTTCAGGTTTAGAAAGCAATCACTCTATTTCTTTGCCGGTATTTTATTGATCTTTCTTTGTGAGGCTTCCCCCTTGCATTTCCTTGGCGAAAATTATTTGTTTAGCGCACATATGCTGGTCCATGTTTTAATTCTGTTGGTAGCAGCGCCACTGCTCGTAGCGGGAATTCCGGCAGAAAACAGGTTGAAGAGGCGGTTTTTAAATCTGTCTGCAACATTATTTAAGTACCCTTATTTAGCCTGGTTAATTGGTGTGGGAATTATGTGGTTTTGGCACATTCCGTACGTTTTTAATCAAATGTTTTCTATGCAGCCGATGGGTGAAGCGCATTCTATGAGTGGATTCATGTATGTCCATCTGCTTAGTTTATTGATCGCAGGCGTCATTTTTTGCTGGCCCATTATAAACCCTTACCAGGAATTTAGAATTGCAGCTCCGAAAGGTGTTCTCTATCTTTCTTCAGCCTGTGTGTTCTGTACTATACTTGGTTTGATGATCACCTTCTCTTCTGTTGGACTTTATTCGCACTATATAAATGGTATGGATTCTTATGGTTACTTATCCACGATTCGAAACGGCTGGAAAATTACGCCGGAGGTAGATCAGCAAATGGCAGGATTGATCATGTGGGTGCCTTGTTGTATACTTTATTTATCTGCATCCATGCTTTTGTTAATAAACTGGTTTAATGCAGGAAGCAGGAGGGAGGTGGGGATGAGGTATTAGGTTGTAGGTGGTGGGTATTAGGCGGTAGGTTTCAAGTTTCAGGTATCAGGTTTCAGGTTTCAGGTATCAGGTGTCAGGTAGGGACAGGTCGCGACCTGTCTAATGTTGAATTTAATTCGTGTAATTAGTGCCTCAAATTCGTGTTTATATCAGGTATCAGGTATGAGGTGTCAGGTTTCAGGTAGGGACAGGTCGCGACCTGTCCAATGTTGAATTTCAATTCGTGTAATTCGTGCCTCAAATTCGTGTTTTAATCAGGTATCAGGTATGAGGTGTCAGGTGTCAGGTAGGGACAGGTCGCGACCTGTCTAATGTTGAATTTAATT
>JBBSUB010000212.1:0-7484 GCA_038235345.1 Chitinophagales bacterium | reverse complement strand
TTCAGGTTTGCATCATCGAAAAACCTCCAGGCGTTTGAGGGCTGGCTTCGTGGGGTGGCAAAACCCTGGAGTGTTTGGGTTAGAAGAGAGAGCTTTGTCCTCAGGAAAAAACATTTTTCTTCGGGTCAAACGCTGAACGATTTTGCTCTGCTTTGATCATATTGGCGAGGACGCCAACATCGGCAGGAATCATGTTGGCGAGGACGCCAACACCGGCAGGAGGACGCCAACATCGGCAGGAGGACGCCAACATCCGCACGAGAAAGGATATTGAATTATTGGTCCATAACAGGGCACTTGCTCTCAACGTGGGAAATGATTATGTCCAAATGCCGTCAGATGTCTACTTTAATGGTGATTTCACGATTGAATGCCGGGTATATCCAAGAAGTTTTAATGATTGGTCAAGGATAATTGATTTTTGAAATGGAGCAGGAATGGATAACGTGATACTCACCTTATCGTATTTTAAAACCGGAAAAGTCAGTTTTTATCTTGGATCAAAACAATTCGAGTCTTCTCAAATACTTGCCCTTAAATAATGGCGTCTTATCAAGTACGAAGCCTGTTCCGGCAAATGTAACCCGGACAAAATGTTATATAAGAAAAAGCAATTGGGAAGCAGACGCCTATGCAAATGCGGTCTATGATGAATTTCGAATTTGGAATACAGCAAAATCTTCCGCAGAAATAAACGCTGCCATGAAATCATCTTTATCAGGAAATGAACCGGGACTGTTAGCCTATTATGATTTCAACACGGGTATTGCTGAAGGAAATAATAAAGATTCCACCATCTTATATGACAGAACTCCCGGAGGTAAAAATGGAACTCTGTTGAATTTTGCACTCACCGGCACTACAAGCAATTGGGTGAAAGGGGTACCATTATCGGATGGAACTTCTGCAGCAAGTGCCGGAGAGAGTGCTTTCGCCATTAAGCGGGATTCTCCTTCCTTAACGGATGGCTATTATTGGATTAAAAATCCAAATATTAATGGAGGAGAACCTTTCCAGATCTATGCAGATATGACAACCGATGGTGGCTGGACACTGATCATGTGCAATAGGGACCGGCCAGGCTGGACCTTTTCAAATACGATTTCCCGGAATACAAATGCACCTTCCATTACTACGAATTATTCCATTATAGGCTGGGCTGATTTTATTAAAAAAAGTCCGGCCGGATTCCAATACATGATCGATGCAAATGCACGCAGAAGCTACGGAGGGATCTGGACAGCCAATGAAAATTACACTTTTACCAAAAACAATAATTCCCAAACCAATGTTACATTGGATACAAAATTCGGAACCTGGGACTACCATGATTCCGGAATTGAACAGAGAATGCCTTGGTATTCTAACTGTTCAGGTGCTCTCACTACCAGACAAATATGCAATGGCGGAGCATGGTGGGGAACTCTGATCGCTGTGAACCAACCAAACCGGACCCCAGCACCCTGGATTAATAGCGGGGGTGATAGCCAGGGATGTATGCCAAATCCGGGTGTTATTTGGTATTGGGTGCGATGATAGAGCGATGAAACATTTTTAGGGATTTATAAAAATGGGGAAAGAAAAATTTATACAAAAAAATAAAACAGGAACTAAGAAGACGATAGGTTTCGCGACCAGATGCGTGTAATTACACCCACATGGTGTTTCCCAACCAAATTCAAAAGCAGCAATAAAAATCTGTAAATTCTATATTAAGTAGTACCCCCTCACCCATGCAACATCTTTTCTACCTCATGCCGATACATCCGGCTGATAGGTAATTCATGACTGGAAATTTCTACTGTATCACTGGTAAAAGATTCAATCTTATTCAGGGCTACAAGAAAAGAGCGGTGAATGCGCATAAATTGTTTTCCACGCAAAGCCTCTTCCAATGAGGATATGGATTGCTTGGTGACAATATTTTTGGTTTTGGTGACAACTTTTATATAATCTTTCAGGCTTTCAACATATAAAATATCATCCAGTGGAACTTTGATATTTTTTCTGTCTGCACGCAGATTGATAAAGTCATTCAGTGAAGTATTTTGGTGAGCCGAAGGAATGTCATTGCTGCCACTAAGGCGGAGATTCGTTTCCATGACTTTGTTGACTGCCTTTAAAAATCGCTCAAAAGAAATGGGCTTTAATAAATAATCAACTGCATTCAATTCAAAACCTTCTATCGCGAATTTCCTGTAAGCTGTGGTAAAGATAACTTTGGGCGGATTTTTAAGTGTCCTTACCAGGTCGGTGCCCAGCAGATACGGCATTTGTATGTCCAAAAATAAAAGGTCAATTGATTTTTCGCGGAGCAGATCCATGGCTTCCAGACCATCGTTACAGGTACCTGCCAGCTCTAATGAAGACACAGATGAAATATAACTTTTCAATACATCCAGTGCAGGCGGTTCATCGTCCACTAACAGGCAGTTTATCCTTTTGTTGTTATGCATAAGAAGTATTTTGAGTCATTGCGAATGATGATTTTTTTGCAGATCCCGGGTAGTTTTTCGTATTGTTCTGTTGAAGAGGAATTTGCATCTTTATGATAAATTCTCCCTCTGTTGATTCAATGAATAATTCATGCTCATCAGGATATAAAATTTGCAATCTCTTTTGTACATTTTTGAGCCCGATACCATTTTTACCATTTGAGGGCAAAACCTCCAAAGGCTTACTGTTACGAAGATTCATGTAGAGTACGTCCTCCTTTATACAAATTTCCAATTTTATCCAGGGATGCTTCAGCGTTTTGCTGGCACCGTGTTTAAAACTATTTTCCACAAATGGAATCAGCAATAACGGAGCAATGAATTTATTCAGGCAATCACCTTGTATGTCTGATTGCATATTCAGCCGTTCGCCATAACGCACTTTTTCAAGCCCGATGTAATCTTCAATCAATTTTAATTCTTTCATTACCGGCACAAATGGTGCTTCACAATCATTGATCATGTATTTGAGTGTGTCAGATAATTTTAAAACAAGATCCCCGGATTCAGAAGATTTTTTTAAGGCAAAGGAATAAATATTATTGAGCGTATTGAACAGAAAATGCGGATGGACCTGCGCTTTAAGCAATTGCATTTCCGCACGGGCGTTTTCGCGTACCAGTGTTTCCCTTTCTTCCATTTTAATATAATAATTTTTGAATAGCCTGCAGGCAATGAATAAAACACAAATCACATGGGACGAAGCGGTGATGATGGCCACACATTCCCATATCAACACGAAGGAATATTTGGGAAGGCTTTCCAAATTATACCATTGAATATATACCGGAGATTCTGCAATCACCAAAAGAGCGGAAAGAAAGATTAGTCCCGCGATGAAAAGAAATTTACTGGTTTTAAAAAATGTCGGGATCAGCCAATACACAATGGTATAGGTGAAGATCATTTCGGCTAATACTGCATACAAGGCGAAAGTAAATGCGGTGAGAAAACTATTTCCCAATGTTAGATCGCGGAAAAAATACATTGAACCAAAAATCATTTGCACAATAAAAAGATAGCGCAATAGCCAGAAGGCGATATGCCTGTAATACCTTTCAGGACGACGTTTCGATGTAATAAAATCATACAGCTTCATATAATTTCTTTTTAAAATTATTCCGATGACCATTTTCCGCAGGAAGAATAGAGGTATTTAAAGAGATAATTAAATTTAATTCCGCATGATTCTCCTGAAGCGACAATCCTAAAACACAATTATTTTCCGGGTATAAAAGATTCAGCCGCCGCTGTTCAGATTCGATAAAAGATTTTAAATAACGTGCATGGCTACCTGATTTATCTCCATACTCCAGAGCCAGGCTTAGCATGAGCAAAGCGTCCTCAATGGAAATGATGATACCTGTTTTAAATTTCTCATTTCCATCTGCAAACAAAACAGAGAAGCTGTTTTGAAATGTCGTTAAAAGAAGCAGTGGAGCTATAAATTTATCCTTAGCGTTACCGATTATTTTTAAACTGATCTGTTTATCCGCTATCGTTAATTTTGAAAGAGAAATAAAATCATTTGTCGCGACAAGTTCTCTTTCCAACGGCACCAGTTCCTCGTCGCTTTCATATAAAAGGTAACTAAGTATTTCCGATAATTTTAAAATCATTAAAGGAGATTTTTGAGATCCGGCCCGGATTTTTTTATAAATATCATCCAGGGTTGCAAACAGAAAATCCGGGTGAATGCGTGCCTTTAATAATTTAAGTTCTGTCAATGCCTTTTGCTTTGCTAAAAGAAGGTTTTCATTTTGCTGCTGATAATAGTTTTTAGCCAATTTAATTCCTAAGGCCAGTCCACCAGCTACAATTGCGGACCATACAAAATTAGCATCCACCATTAAGTTTTGTGCCCGTGTAAAAGCAGGGATAGAATTAAGTTGAAAGAATAAAATTGTCGCATAATAATTGAACCAAAGTCCCAGTGCCACAAGCAAAATGAAGCCGGAGATAAATGCCGCGTATTTCTTTTTTTGTAAAAAGACAGGGAACAAAACATAAGATAAAACATACACAGAAATAATACAAAAAGGTAAAAAACAAAGTGCAGATTGTAAAGCGCGCAAGACTAAATCCTTGTTGAAAAATCCTCCAAGGGGATCACCAAGACTTTGTATAGTAAATGTGAATCCGAAGGCGATCCAAAAGACGAGGTGCCGCTTAATCCGGTGGGAGAATTTATAGGAGAATATGAAATCATGTTTAGTCACATACGATATATTCTATTTCAAAGTTAAACTTCCTTTCATGGTTTTTTGTTTTTTTCGCGGCATTTTCTACGGTTTACTTTATTACGTCGCCGAATGGCATTTGTCGCCAATCAATACAATACTTTATCCCAAAGCAGTTAAATATTGTTTGAGATTTTCATTCTGTCTAATTATAAAAAAATGAGCCAAACGGCAATCTATTTTTGAGTAATCAATTCATCTTAAAAATAGCACATCATGAAAAAAGTATCCCACCAAAAGAACTCCACCGTTCTTGTATCGCCCCATCATCCATTGTTTCAACGGAACATTTTCTCTCTGTACCACGCATTTCTTGTGTTCGGAATTTTGATAGTAGTGCTGATAAGTAGTTGTAAAAAAGATACTACTCCTGGTAAAAATTCAGTTCCTTTTAAAGCTGAATTTATTACCACTTCCGTAACAACCCATCCCGGAGATCCTATTCAAACGGACCACATAACCGGAACCGGGCAAGGCACTCCTATCGGCAAATCCACGTTTGATGCCGTTGTATCCTTCGATATTACAGGCCCCTCCCCTCTTAAAATAACCGGTCAGCAAACGATCACAACTGCCAATGGAGATAAAATATTTTCCACCATTGACGCGTACTCTCCTGATCCGGATGAAGACGGGAATTTCTACACCATCGGCAGCGAAACAATTACCGGCGGCACCGGCAAATATGCCAACGCAAAAGGCACCCTTACATTTAAAGCATCCGGAAGTCTGAACAGCCCTGCAGGAGACAATTCGTTTGAAGGAACAATTTCTTATTAAGTTTTTCCCGGTATTTTGGTTTTGAATTGCTTATATACTGGCCAGTTGTTGTTGAATTCAATGAAAAAACTATCTGACGGAGCAGCGTTGAAACAATTGAATCGTTAAAGAATCAGTGCAGTTCAAGTCACAAAGACCCCGAATCCGGAAAGATGGGGTCTTTAAACAAATCATTATTCCAAAATATAATTTAACCATAATCTTTTTATTGAAAACAGCTCCTAAAAACAAATTCGATATTTTTGCAGCTTAAAAATTTTTACTTGAGCGTTCCTATATTTTTATTTACCCCTCCTTTTACTCAATTAAACACTCCCTATCCTGCAACGGCCTATTTAAAAGGTTTTCTGAATACAAAAGGCATCAACAGTTTCCAGGCAGATCTTGGTATTGAAGTAACCATTAAAATATTTAGCAGCAAGGGACTTACTGATTTATTTCAATCAATTTCCAATACGGAAGATTTAAGTGATAATTCCAAAAGGATTATTGCCTTACAGGACGATTATATTAAAACAATCGATTCAGTCATCAATTTTTTACAGGGTGCTAACCCCACCCTGGCGCATTTAATATGTAACCGGGAATTTTTGCCGGAGGCACAACGGTTTTTACAACTGGACGACCTGGAATGGGCTTTTGGCAGCATGGGCATACTTGACCGGGCCAAGCACCTGGGTACCATGTATCTAGAAGATCTAAGCGACCTTATCCAGGAATGTGTGGATGAAAATTTTGGATTTAGCCGCTATGCGGAACGGATGGGACGTAGTGCAAACAGCTTTGATGAATTGTATGCCGCATTACAAAATGAATATACCTATATCGACACTGTCTTAATAGAGATTTTAAAAGAAAAAATGGAAGAGCTGGACCCGGCTATGGTCGCCATCTCTGTTCCATTTCCCGGTAATTTATATACAAGTCTGCGTTGCGGGCAATGGATTAAGAAAAATTTCCCCTCCGTAAAAGTGGCAATGGGTGGCGGTTTTGCCAATACGGAACTTAGGTCATTGAGTGACGAACGTGTATTTGAGTTTTTTGATTTTATCACTCTGGATGATGGAGAAGCCCCGGTGGAAAATTTAATTGGGTATGTACAGGGCGAAAAAAAGATGGAGGATTTAAAGCGCACCTTCACATTGATAAATGGAAACGTAACGTATATAAATAACGCGACTTGTAAAGATTATAAACAAGGGCAGATAGGCACGCCGGATTATAGTGATTTATTGCTTGATAAATATATTTCCGCTATAGAAGTGATGAATCCCATGCACAGTCTTTGGAGTGATGGGCGATGGAATAAATTAACAATGGCGCATGGCTGCTATTGGGGTAAATGCACATTTTGCGATATTAGTCTTGATTACATCCGTTTGTACCAACCCATAGCGGCTTCCCAGCTCTGCGACCGCATGGAAGAAATTATTGCGCAAACCAAACAAAATGGTTTTCATTTTGTAGATGAAGCCGCGCCGCCTGCACTCATGCGTGAGTTGGCCATTGAAATATTAAAACGAAAACTGGTGGTTACCTGGTGGGCAAATATCCGCTTTGAGAAAAGTTTTTCCCGCGACTTGTGCTTGCTTTTAAAAGCTTCCGGCTGTATCGCAGTTTCAGGTGGCTTAGAGGTGGCCAGTGATCGTTTGCTAAAGCTGATTGAAAAAGGAATTACTGTATCCCAGGTAGCTAAGGTCAATAAAAATTTCACCGATGCGGGCATAATGGTCCACGCTTATTTGATGTATGGTTTCCCAACACAAACCGATCAGGAAACCATTGACTCCCTGGAAATGGTGCGCCAGATGTTTGAAGCCGGTATTTTGCAATCCGCATTTTGGCACCAGTTTGCCATGACGGCTCATAGTCCGGTTGGATTGAATCCTGCAAAATATAAGGTTCAAAAAAAATCAGAAGAAATCGGTTCATTTGCAAATAATGATATTGAACATATTGATCCTACGGG
>JBBSUB010000211.1:0-7488 GCA_038235345.1 Chitinophagales bacterium | reverse complement strand
CTTTAAATAAAATTAAAAGGGATTAAGAAATAATAACGGATGTTTCAAATGAGAGGAAAGAGATGATGGCGGATTTTTTGATTTATCAATAATTATATTTGTTCTTTAGGATCATTTTTTACCCGCTAAATAATTGTAGATTGATTCTTGTGCATTACATTTTACGCTCGTATTATTTTGAACTTTCTCCTGTTTATAACCCGGTAATAAATACACTGCTTTATCATTATCGCTCCATTGGATGTCAAAATAGTCAATTAACTCATCCCGGTATTTTTCACTCTTAATACGAACCATCACTTCGATTCTTTGCAATAAATTACGAGTCATAAGATCAGCGGAACCCATGATGACCACAGCATTTTGCCCGGCACCAAATATTAATATCCTGGAATGCTCCAGATAACGATCTACAATTCTTTTGATCACGATGTTTTCACTTTCGCCCGGTACTCCTGCCACCATACAACAAATGCTTCTTACAATTAAATGAATGGTAACACCGGCTCTGCCTGCTTTGTTTAGCAAATGAATCATGTCCGGTTCTTCCAGGTTATTTACTTTGATCCTGATTAAAGCAGGTTCGCCATTGGCTGCTTTCGTAATTTCTTTTTCAATCAGTTGTTTCAGAACAGGCACCAAATTAAACCGGGAAACCAGCAGTGTATCAAATTCTATTTTTTTATTTTGATCAGTTAGAATCCTTAATTCCAGTAATTTAAAAAGCTGTAATAATTCTTCCGCAATGGCTTTGTCCGTTGTCATTAGTAAATGATCTGTATAAAATTGAGCCGTCATTTCATTAAAGTTTCCGGTACTTACTATTGCAAATGATTGTTTGATTCTATTCTTTTGTTTCCTGATTAATGCTGTTTTTGAATGTACTTTTATTTCCAGTGGACTGTAAATTAATCGCACACCGGCATCCTTCATTCTCTTGCTCCATTTTATATTATTTGCTTCGTCAAACCTTGCTTTTAATTCTATAAATACCACAACATTTTTACCATTTTTTGCTGCACTTATGAGCGCATTAATGATATGAGATTCCTCTGCAACACGATAGAGAGTAATATAGATTTCTTCAACATCCCTGTCAACTGCTGCCTGGTTGAAGAAAGAAAGTACCGGATTGTAAGATTGATAAGGAAAATGAAGTAGTATATCTTCTTTCATCATAACATTAAAAATATCGTCACTATTCAGCACATTGGCAGAGGAGAGCGATTTTCTTTTTTCGTAAAATAGTGGTTTGTTGAAAGAGGGAAATTTTGATAAATCACTCAAATTATGATACCTGCCTCCGGAATAAGTTTCTTCCGCAAATAGGTCAAATACCGACGCTAAATACATTTGCAGATTTCGTGGCATACCATCTTCGAAAAGAAAACGTGTCGGGGGAGCAAAGTCTCTTTTCTTTAATTGGTTTTCAATTTTTTGTAATAGGCCGCCACTGTATTCATCTTCCAGGTGAAGTTCTGCATCCCTGTTGATTTTGATGCTGTAAACTCCTGCAATTTCCTGGTTAGGAAAGAGAAATTCAAGATTTTCCCGGATGATGTCATCCAGAAAGATTACATACTCCCTATTTTCGATTGAGGAAAGTATAAAAAATCTTTTTACTTTTTCTGAAGGGATATTTACAATGGCATAATTTAAAATCCCTTTCAAATCGTCTTTTAGTGCGATTACAAAATAGAGTTGATTATTTTCCGGCAGAAAACTCTTTTTGACTTTGCTATCAAGGTAAATGGGTTGAATAAATGAAAGGATTTCTGATAAAAACAGTTCTCTTATTTCCGGAAGATGTTCTTTCCGGATGGGTATTCCATAATAGAAAATAATGCCTTCTTTTTGAAGATCAGGTACTATTTTTCCTCTCAGAATTTCTCCAAAAAGATTGAGTTGCCTTTTATTTCCTCCTGCAGCTTCTCTATGATATCTACTTCAAAGTTTTCAATGGATTTTTTTGCTTTCTTTTTTAAATTGGAAACAGCCATTACTTCGGGATAGCGCACCCGGAAGAATTCTGTGAGGTTTGAAGAAAAGATAGAGAGGAATTTTAGCCTTTCGTATAGGGGCACATGCGGGTCATGAGCCTCTTCTAAAACTCTGAGATTAAAACTAAGCCAGCTAAGGTCCCTGTTTGCTAACATGTCAAAAAAATTATTATATTATTCAACGGATAAAAGAGTGAATGATTAAATTTAAAATTATTGATTTTCTCTGTGTTAATGAGAATTTAATAAGGTTAATAAGGTTGTTCAATGAATGTTGCAGATCTTCTACTAAGGTTTAGGAAGACCAATTAAATTTTTTAATGAATTTCAAAGAAATATGATGCTAACTCTTTTTTCCTTTTATCTTTAAATTTATTCTCATTAAAAAGAGAATCTATACAATCTTCTTCTTCAACCTTCGTAGAGATTTCACAATAAGTTTTTCCAACCTTATTACCTTATTTATTTTATCTCTTTCAATTTAATTTTAAAGCAACACAGATCATTTAAATTGAAAAACTCCCAAATTAACCCCTTAATGAGTGTATATCGATGAGCTA
Source organism: Chitinophagales bacterium (assembly GCA_038235345.1). Taxonomy (GTDB): domain Bacteria; phylum Bacteroidota; class Bacteroidia; order Chitinophagales; family Chitinophagaceae; genus Ginsengibacter. The sequence goes on along the minus strand of JBBSUB010000211.1, from coordinate 4,928 downwards.
GCTATTTGTCTTTTAATTACTTCTGCTTTTGTTTATTTGTGGGCCACTAAGGCTGCTATTCCAAATGCAAGCACAGAAACAATGATTCCAATCATAAAAACATTATAAGCAAGCCGTATTAATTTGTACTTTCTGCCAAGTACTACGCCAAGACTATAGATGTCTTTTATCAATGTGTTATATAAATAATTGGTATCAAGCATCATTTCACTCATGGCGTCATTATACTCCTCATAGGATGCTTTATAGAAATTACCAAAAAAAAGGAGGTTTGTTTTCTTCTCTTTAACCTCAGACATCACAAAGGATCCACCACTAATTTTGGGTCTTGTTGCCAAAATTGAAATGACAATAACCGTAACGGCAGAGGTTACAAAAATGATGGAAGGAATGACCAGGTAAGACTCTGCGCTCAGCTTGTGTATAAGTAAAACTGAAATAATAATGGAATTCACCGAGATAAGAATATTCGCTTTTCGATCTGCCATTTCACTTAACTTCAAATGATTGGAAGAGGTGAGTCTTAGCATGGTTTGAATGCCCTTGCCCATAAGGTCACTTTTATCTTTTTGCAAATCTGATAAAGTACTTGCTTCCGCTTCAGGTATTATATGTTCTTCTTTTTTCTCCAATTGTTTCAGATTTTTTTTCTTTCCTTCATTCAAAAGATCTTTACAATAAGTTGTGTAATAAACATGTGTTTTCAGTAATTGAATGGTGTCTTCCCTAAATTTAACAGGATCTATTTTGCCATTTCTAAGCCTTAATTCTTCCCGCATTTTTTTGTTGGTTTCTTTAAACCTTTTTGTGCCACAATGAAAAGTATCCGCATCACAAATTATTTCCTGCATTAAATTTTTAGGGTTTCTTGGAAATTTTGTTGCCATAATACAAGCATGAATTTCTTCTAAAAGCGTTTCATCTTCTGTATAGTCTTTCATGAATTTATTCATGATCTCGCAGCTTGTTTCTTCATGCTTATCGGGCTCTGCATAGAGATACCCTGTATCGTGAAACCAGGCAGTAGCTATTAAAATAAGCATTTCTCTATCAGAAATAGTATAATGCGATGCTATTTGCAAAGTATACTTTACTACATTCCATGTATGATCCAGGTTGTGAAAAACCAAATCAGGCAATTGCCTTTGTTCAAACAATCCTGTTACATATTCTTCAATTTGTTTTTCTATTAATTGATAATCCATGATTAAAAATTTAAATTAAATTTAGTGCTTATTGAAAAATTAAATAAGTTGTCTTCTTTAGAATGAGCCATGGTAGCAGAGATGATGCTAAAATTATAAGGCGCATAATAAATGCCCCCTCCAAAATCATCGTGCCAGGTATGCGAGGTTTCGTTTTTTACCCATACTCTTCCAACTTCATTAAATGCTATCAACCCGACTGCTCCGGGTAGAAGAGATGAGGTTGATTCAAAAAGTTTAATACGAAGTTCGGTTGTTTGATACAATAATGTTTGGCCGGAAAACCGGTTTTTTCGAAATCCGCGTAAAACATTATTGGACCCCAGGGAGAGCGCCTGGAAATATTCATATTTATCAGTAAAAATATGACCCGCACCTACGCCGAAAACTGCAACTACTTTTGCAGGATCACGGAGGCTGGCATATAGGATTAGGCCTGAGGTAAGTTTTGTGATTGGATGACTGTTATTATTTGTTCCAAACATGGACGATAATTCTGTATGCCATACCAGGCCTCTTGTTGGTAGTAACTTATTGTTGATATTATTCAAAACGATTGCGAATTTTCCGCCTGCATAAGATTTTCCTGAATAAATACTAACAGAGTCTAAGCCGATAAGAGAAGGGTGCGAAAGGACCTTGCTTTCATTATCGGCTAATTGATTCCAATAATGAAAATATGCAGGACCAATATAAAACTGAAGCTGATCATTTAAATATCTTTTTCGTAAAAGCACCTCGCCCTGAACATATTTATACCGGACATGGTAAAATGTATAGGGTCGGTCTTTGTCATTTTCTGAAAGATTACCCAGGCCGTAAAAACTATATAATACAGGATTAAATAGCGCTGCCTGAACAACAATGTCTTTATTGAACATTACCTGGTTAAACTCTCCGGAATATTTTAATTGATAAGCCTCTTGGTTAAAACCAATTAAAGCTGAAAATTTCTGTTGAGTAGCATATGGATCCTTTCTAAATCCGTAAGTCCTGGAAGAAATACTAAATCCAGCCAAAAACTTATCTTCTACATTATACCCCAAATCTAACAGGGTGGAAAAAGTATTATATTCGAAACCCGTAGCACCATAGCGATTTACATAGGGTAAACCGGATATTTTATTTCTCGTTCTATGACTATTTGGAATCGAATTTCCCTCGTAAATATAGTCGTAGATCTTATTGCGGATAGCACCATTCATGTTGAAAGTGTCCTTCCCTTTTCCACCTATGATCCTTAACCTGATCTTTGAATTGACATTTGAATCCACATAAAAAATGTCGTCTCCCTGAAGCCCGTAAAGATTAATATGCCTTGTTACTTTTGGATCAAATATTCGGCTGTACATTAAAGTAGAAGAATCGGTATCCTTCTTTCGTTTGAAAACATTTATCTCTATTCCCTTCTCATGCTTTGATACCCTAAAGAACTCGTTCTCATCACTTCCTGCTATCGTTACTTCCTTTGATAGAAAGCGATAGTAGGCAATCCCTTTAGTGGAAAGAAGATCTCTGCGACTCTTTAATTTCTCAGCTATTTCTGCAGCATCGAGGGGATATATTTCCGGAGGTAAATTTTTTACAGCCAGTTCAATGACTGAATCAGTTACATTCTGCTGAAACTGATTTATGATCTTTTCCCATTTCTCTTCATCAAGATTATTCATGAAAAGCCGGTCAAAATCTCTCTCTTCCCAATTATACCATTTTATATTGGGGTAATTTTTTTTGAATCCCTGCAAATAGCGGAAGGTATACAGATTTAAAACTTTCAGCAGTAAACCATTTGAATTAAAAAATGCCTGGTCCCGATCCCTGGGAATAGGGAAATACATTTTTCCAACCTCTGTATCTTTGGTTCCGAATTTCCATTGATCAAAATGACGATCCCAGTCACCAATAACCATATCAAACAGCCGGGCACGTAAAACGGCCTCCTGGTCCACATGGTTTTTACTATCCTGCCTTAATTTGTCCAATACTTTTTCTGTGCTCTTTGTATCGGTTTCTTCTTCTACAGGATTTTCTGTTTCGAGCAGGCAAACCTTATTGGCAAAAATCTGCCGGTACTCTCCAAATTCAGGATCATCGGGTACAAAATAATATTTTGGATTCGTATGAAGTACGTTTGCCGCTTCAGCAATCCGGGGAACAATCAAAGCGCCAAAAGGAGCCTGGGCAGTGATCATGTCCTGTATGATATACTGGGCAATGGTTTCCTTTAAGGCCTCCGGTAAGGCTCCTTCCATATCTTTATCAACAGTACGTAACGTCCAGCCTCTGCCATTTTTATCTAAAAGTTTTAATGATTTTGTTTGATGTCCGCCCCCTAATTTTCTGATTTTAAATCCCCCCATTTCCTGCCTGATTCTGAAAACTTTTAAATGGACCGGTGTCGCCCATTCTTTCCGATAATTTTTTCCTGAAATCATCCGGCGAAATCCTGAAATACTATCATAATGCGAATTAACGGCAACAGTAACGCTATCCTTATAATAGGCTGCCGGGGTGGATTCGGGAATGGCAGTTATAAAATCGTCCTTTTTTATTGGTTCCGGGATCCTTGAAGTATCCTTATCTAAAGAGGGAAAGTTAAAAAGTTGTCTTGTGTACGAGTGAGTTGCAGAATCATTATCTACGGTATAAAAATCTACTTGTACATTTTTATTTTTTGAAATATCCAATGTTGCAAAACCAAGTGATTCTGCCTTATACAATAAATTTTCCCCGTTAGATATGCGTGTCTTTTTAGAGCCTGCACCACTGATGATATGAAAGTGTTCATTGTCTTTTATGAGTTGAAGTGTATGTTCGTGGCCTGCTACAAAAATTACGTTTGAATAAGGCTTTGTAATTTTTTCAAGATTCGTAATCATGTTTGCATAAGCGGGATAAGGTAAGTCCTGGTTAGAACCGAAAATACCTCTTGCAATGGGATAAATGGACCCGATAACCGGAAGTGGGATCCAAAGATTCGGCTTTAAATCAGTAAAAGGGAAAATATGCTGTTTAAGCGTAAAATACCCCCCATGAATCCCATAGCTTTTTAAAGGATGATGAGCAGCCAGAATTACTAACTTATTTTTATTCTCCCAAAGGATAGCACTTAGTTCGGTATAAAATTGTTCCTCCGTTTTAGAAGTACAATCCGATTTAATTCCTGGTTTTTCTCCCTTTTGAAGAAACCACTGACTATCAAATACAATGAGAACAATATTATCGCTAATCGCAACCTCTACAGGGCCCGGACAACCATCTGTGGGAAGAAACTGTAGATTTTTATTTTTCAGTTCGTTAATATATTCTCCCTGCTTCAGGATATTTTCAAGCCCGTGTTTTGGTCCGCCATACCAGTCATGATTGCCCGGAATAAAAATAACTTTTGCATCTGTTCCCCTGGCTATATTAGCCTGGTAATCCAAAATTGCCTTTGCTTCTTTATGATCCGTTGGAGATTCTCCGGCCAATCCTCCTGTATACAAATTATCGCCTAAAAACAAGACAGTCGTCTTTTCATTAGAGGGGATTAGATTTCTTGCAGCATCTATAACAGGCATTCTTCCGGAGTTAAATTTGCCGGCATCTCCTATAAGAATAATCCTTGCCTGTAGGGAATCCTTTTGTGAAAACCCTTTAGTAAAAATAAAAATCAGGAAAAAAAAGAGTAGATACTTTTGCCCCACTTGATTATTCAGTTTTATAATATTGAGATAAACCTAT
>JBBSUB010000210.1:0-7500 GCA_038235345.1 Chitinophagales bacterium | reverse complement strand
GGACACGAATCGGGGCTGCCAAAGTGATGCTGCTCAAATTCGTGCTTTCGTTCCACATTTATGTTCGTAATTAGTGTGTACTGAATAAATTGATGCCATTCCATCGTACCGCCTAAATTCGTGTCTCACGAATTTCCTTTGAATAAATAGGCAGGAGTCTGATTTTTTTCAAACCATAAATCAGATCTTATTTAAAAATTGGAATCATCTAAACAATCGCCGACAATACGATTCGTGATACTAATCGGGACGCCCACGGCATTCTCAAGAAGTTATATAGTAGTTTGAAGTTTAAAGTTTGAAGTTCTTAGCTCAAAGCTCTCGGCTCCCATCTGAAAACATTTTTTTGTCAGTTAATTCGGAAGTCGTAATATTGCCACCCGAAAATCCCTGAAATATTTGAAGATTTTCTTTTCGCCCGGGTGGCGGAATTGGTAGACGCAGCAGACTCAAAATCTGCCGTTCGCAAGGATGTGCTGGTTCGATTCCAGTCCCGGGCACTTAAAAAAACCATTTGATCATTCAAATGGTTTTTTTTATTTAATAAAGTCTCTTTTTACCCTCGTCAACCAACCTGCTACTCAGAAATATAAATAGTGCCAGCAAACCAAGTGCAATTCCAAATTTGATCATGGATATAGTATGAGTAGATTGAAAAGCAGCGGGATCCTTCAGGAATTGCAGCAGCATATAATTTTCAATGAAATCAAGTAGTCCTGCTAAAGGAGCCAGCCAGGCAAGGTATTTAAAATAATTAGCAGGTCCTTTTAATTGCTCTGCAGTACGATATACAGCAAAAAATAAAAAGAGTGAATAGGAAATAATAAAGAGTGCATCCAAATAGGTGTTTTCAATTGCTCCCGGAATATTCCAATCGGTAATTATATTTTTTGCTTCCGTGGATGTTTTCGCAAATTCTAATGCGATGATTCCTTTTTGAACATGTTTATTATTAAGGTTCCATTGGAAATTCATGGCAATAATCATGATGATTGTAAAAAGTAATAGCCATTGTAATTTGATGTTTTTCATAGTCTATTAGATATTTACGGTACACTAATATTATTCAATACTGGGTAATAAAAAAAATAAATTAATAAGAAGCCTGAAAAGCCTAAATTGAATTTGTAAAAATATTGATCAATTTAAAAACTTTTTTTATGCTTGAAGAATTATTTAACCTGGTAAAAGGTGTAGTTTCTCAAAACCAAAACCTGCCTTCTGCACAAAAAGATGATATAGCCGCAGAAGCCACCAATACTGTTGCCTCCGGAATGAGAAATATGGTTGCCGGAGGAGGACTGGAGAGTCTGATATCAATGTTTTCCAACGGTGGCCAGCAGAAATCCGGCAATGGCTTACTGAGCAATCCGATAGTAAGTATGATGGTGGGACATTTTACAGAAAAACTGATGAGTAAATTTAACCTGAACAGTAATGAAGCCAGTAATGTGGCGTCCAGCATGATCCCTGATGTGATTGGTAACCTGGTAAATAAATCCAATGACCCAAATAACAGTAGTTTTTCCCTGGAAAATCTGCTGAATTCTATCACAGGTGGAAAAGTGGCAGAAGTAGCTCCACAACAAGCTAATAACGGCGGTGGTTTACAGGACATTCTGAGTCAATTGACTGGTGGGAATTCCAATTCCGGTGGCGGTGGATTGATGGATATTATCTCCCAATTAGCAGGCGGTGCACAACAGCAGCAACAAAGAAATGGCGGAGGCGGATTGATGGATCTGATCAAAGGATTTATCAAGTAGAGACACATTGCTATGTGTCTCTCTTAAAACACATTTTCATGTGTTTTTTTGTTTTTAAATAAACACGAATTTTAGGCACGAATTGCACGAATTAGAAAACCTGGTTGGCATGGAAGATCCCGCTGAATTTTTCATTTTTTAAAAAGAAACAAAATATTTCTTCTAATAGCTGTCTGATCTACGGTACCGGCAAATAGGTGAACGCACACAAAAATGCCTGCTTTCGTTTTGAAGGCAGGCATTTTTTAAATATATTCTAATTCAAAATTAGATAACCTCAGCGTCTTGTATTCTGTCTTTAGAAAACATATCTTTCAATGGTTGAGGAACATATTTGTCCACCAAATCCATTCCTTTTTTCTTTAGATCATTTTTCTTTTCAGGACTCATTTTATTAAATTTATAATAAGCAAAAGCGGCAAGTCCTGCCAATAATAAGGGAGCATTTGATTTTCTGTTGATAGGCATAATTGTATATTTTAAAAGTTAAGTATGAACATTACATATAAAATACCATACCAAATGAATTTTTGAAAATGTTAAAGAATAAAAATATACCCTTAAGGGTTTAAAGCCATCTATTTATAATCCCGGATCTTTAGTTTGTGGAAAAAATCTTCTTCTTCCAATTCTTTTATCGCACCCGGCATCATGTCCTCTAATAAAAGTGCCTCAATGCTTACCCTGATCAGCCTTTTAACGCGATGATTTATAGCACCAATCATTTTACGCACCTGCCTGTATTTCCCTTCGTATAAAGTAATGAGCAACCAGGTATGACGGCCGTACTGCGAACTGTCTCCTGCATGTAAGTAAATCTCTGTTGCATTTTCAATATCCTCTACTTCGCAGGGAGGCGTCTTATAAAATTCGCCGCCTTCCACTCTGATAGAAACGCCGGTTCTTAGTTTTTGAAGATTGTCTGGACTTAATAAATTGTTGACCTGTACCAGGTAAACTCTTTTATGGGGCTCTTCTCCGGAAAATAATAAACGGGTAACTTTTTTATTATTTGTGAGGATTAACAAACCTTCTGAATCATTATCCAACCGCCCCACGGCATGGATTCCTTCCGGAAAATCAAAATCCAGGCTTCCCAATAAATTCACCTTATGCGGGCTCACAAACTGGGAAACCATTTTGCGCGGTTTGTTGATAATGAAATAACGGGAGGTCTTGGTTGTGTCGCCGGGCATGGCTGCAAGTTGCTTTTTTTATTTGGGATTTTAAAAGATTGGGAAAGGTAAGAAAGCTTTCTGGCAACTAAAATTTTAGAATTTCAAATATGAATTTTAAAACACGAATTTTAGGCACGAATTACACGAATTGTGAAAACGGAAACACGAATTTTAGGCACGAATTACACGAATTGTGAAAACGGAAACACGAATTTTAGGCACGAATTACACGAATTGTGAAAACGGAAACACTAATTTTAGCTACGAATTACACAAATTAAGGAAAGGAATTAGCAAGGCTTTACCTACAACCCGCTACCTAATCTATTAACTGAAACTTAAACACAGCCTTAAGTTTATTGGGATACTCCTAATATATCATCAAAACTTCCCTGTATTCTTCATCCTCTTTTGACAGAAGTATAGTAAGATTTTTTTGATAAGAGGGTTTTTTAAGAACAGCCGAAAAACTGTATTGTTTATTGGTTAAGTGATACCAGGTAATTCTGCAATTCAGAATTGGGTCCAGTGTCAGTATTGTACCGGCAGCAATGGGGCCGGTTATCGTCTTATAATCATACCGGGGAGAATTTGAAGTAATAATTTCCAGGTTCTCTCCGTCATTCAGTTGGTTATCAAATTGGATTTTCCGGACAATTGTTTTGATCTTTTTATATAAATAAAAGGTATCCACATTGATATCTGTTAGAGCAGGTATTGGTGTCCAATAAGAATAGAGATCTTTATATTGCAGGGAATCTATGCCTGTGAGGGTTATATCATTTGGATTAGATCCTCCACTTGAAAATCCAAAATTTTGATAGGGATTATACTTAAAAGTAAATCTTCCATCACTACCTGTATAGATATTTTCATCAAACCCGGAAACTCCGCCAAGTAAACCTGAACTGCTTGGCTGATAAATCCGCAGACGGTAATTCGAAACTGGCGCAGGATTACTTGTACTTTCCACAACCAGGCCTTTGATTGTAAATGACTTAACCGTTTTCTCCTTTTTACATCCTGTAAACAGCAATATCATTAATATGAAGAACATCCATTTCATATCTCAAATTTAAAAAGTAAATGGAAATAATAAAACCAATGACTGAGAAATCATTCATTAAAGTAAGCGGCTGTTGCTGTACCATCTTGAATAGATTCAGATTCTCCCACACTGGCCTGCATAAACGTCCTGAATAAATTTAGTGCCCATTCTAAAGCAAACCCCGCAAAAGCACCCGCAACAATAGCAGCGATCACTATTATAATAACTTCTTTTGGAGTGGAATGTCTACTCTTCAAAAAATACTCTCCAATAATAATAAGCGTTATTAAAATTCCAACAAAATAACCGGGTTTCATGAATTAGTTTATAGTTTATAGTTTATAGTTTGAAGTTTGAAGTTTGAAGTTTGAAGTTGGGAATCGTTTCTTATACCTATCTCCTTATACCTTTTACCTAATACCTACTTCCTCTTCCGCTCATTCGTAAAGAACTCTTGAAAAGTGTCAAAATTCTTCCGATAGGATAGCTGGATACCGGTACGGTTACGTCGTGTAACACCGGCAATATCTCCGGGGTCGGCATCGCTTCTGTTAAAGCCAATAACACGGAAACGGCCATCAGGTGTAAGCAAAATTTCAAAAGAAACATCCGGTGTGAAGAGGAAGTTTGAATTGTTTTGAGAAACTGCTTGTGATAGTCTGTAATCCACATTGCCACCAACATTTACTAAAAGCTTATTGTTCCAAAATGAATATTTCACTCCAAAATTTCCAACATTCTGAATTTCTCTTTGCGTTCCGCCTTTTTGAAAGTTGAAATCTGAAGTATTGATGTTTGTATAAAGGTTCACTGATTTGGTTTTGAGTAATTTTTGCAGCCACGAATTGAGCGATGAGGTAAGGGTAGTAGATAATAATTGCCCGACACTCTTGGTAACAAAGTTGGTTGTGTTGGCACTGGTAATCAATCCCTGGTCGCTGTTCATAAACATATTGAACAACAGAAGCGATGCCACCTGGTTAAGTAATTGATTATTATCTGACTGGTACCTTGTTTTCAGGTACTCATTCGCGATAGGATCTGATTTTAAGGGATTATCAAAAGTAAACTGAAACTCAAAATTCGGACTTGGATCTTTCAGCGTTCCTCTTAATTTAAAAATAATATCCACATCTCCTCTTGTATTTGCTATGCCGGTTGTAGTGGGAATGTTATTAAGGATCACATTTTCTGCCGTGTAAATCGCATCAATATTCAGGTTGGCCAGGTAAGGGTCTCCCTGCCATTCTATATATCCTTTTTCAAGCGTAAAAGGAGTTTTAAGGAATGTCTGGAAATTAAAAGTGTATTCTCCTTCTTCGATATTATACCTGCCCCGGATCGAGAGTGGATCTTTTGTGCCGGCGGATATAAATAATTTCCCACTTCCCTGTGCCTTGATCACATCTCCGGTTGTTTCATCCAGGATTACATCAATCTTAGCCAGGGGATTTGCTGTAAATTCCATATTCACCTTGAGGTTGGTGTTTTCCCGGGCCTTGAGGTCAACCTTCATTTCCCGCCCAAACTGTATGAATTCAATATAGTCAAGGTTGCTGCTTTCGGCGGATTCACCAATGGGTAAATAAATATGGCTGCTATCTGTAGGTTGGCCGGAAATGTTCATGCGCATATCCGTGACAAAACCATTTATAGATAATTCTGCATTACCAATGGCATATCCATAAAACTGGTCATTGTCTGTGCGGGTTGTGTTTAATAAAATAAATTTCCCCAATCCATTACCGATGGCATCTGTTTTTAAATGCAATTCATTAAAGAAGAAATCATTAAAGAAATTGTGATAGATTTTCCCGGTGAGAGTGGCCGTATTATTTAAAGTGTCTTTGACCTTTATAAACCCGAAATCGATTTCATCCGGGTTGAAATTAATAACAGAATTGTTCTCTAATGTATACAGGCACTTCGTGTAACCCACCTTTAGGTGTGTGTCATTCAAGATTATACTTCCGGTAAGTTTCGGATCAGACATCCTCCCGGAAATATTTAAAATGCCGGTAGCCTTTCCATAAATGTTATCGAAAATGCCACTCATATATTCTTCCAACACATGAATTTCCGTATTATTAAATACGACAGATCCCAGTAATTGATTGAGCGAATCTTTTGGATGATAGCCAAAGTCTCCTATAAAATTATACAATTGATTATTGGATATCACGTGTACATCCACTTTTTCAGAAGCTGCCACATAAGTACCTGTTGCAGAAAGGACGCCTATTGAATCTCCTTCAAAACGAAACTGATCAATCTTTGTATCGAACTCTACCTCTAATTTATTGAACGGATCATTAATACGCACATTACCTCCAAGCAGACCATTTAATTTTGGTGTGGTTAAAAAGAAAGGTGTTACATCTTCAATAATTATATTTTTCATGGAGATGATCACATCATTGCTATTGCCAATTTCTGACGGGGCCGTGGAGACCAATATTTCCTGCCCGTTTTGAGAAAAGCGGAGATTATGTGCCTGCAGAAATTTTCCGTTGAGCTCAATTTCCCCCGCCTTTTCAATATTCCAATGTTTTTGATTAATCGTAAAAGTGGAAGGATTAAAAGTGAGCTTAAAACCATCTTGTTTGGTTAAAATGCGCGCAGATAGATCTGCTGCACTTAGTGTCTGATTCGCTGTGGCATTGATCGTAACATCAGAAATGTCATTTGCTGCTACGATTTTAATTTTTGTACCAGGGGAATGCAGGCTGTCATTAATAACGACATCTTCTATTTCTCCGGACAGTTTTAAAGTATCTTCTGTGCCAATTCCGGAAAGATGCACATTATTAAAGCTTATGTTACTAAAATTAAATTGCGGGACATCCACCTGAAGATTGAGTGTATTTTGAGCAACATTAATATTCCCGATAATAATTGAATTATCCAGGCCACTCAGTTTTTTATCTATCAGGTTTATATAATTACTTACATCTCTCGTTTTTATTAAAAAGGTAAAATCCTGGTTTATGGGGTTTCCGTTTGGTTTTTTAATATAAGCCGGGTAATATTTGTAGAGAAATAATTGAAAGGCATCCGGAAGTCCGGCTATTTTAAAATTCCCATTGATCGTGGCTTCCAATTCATTTGATTCTAAGGATAATAATTTTTTATTATTAAAAATAGTTGAATGAATATTGAGTGAGTCGAAGGATAAATGTTGTCCGTTAGCAGTAAGCACAGCATCGGAAAGTTTTGCGGACCCTAAAAAGTTATCAATATTACTTCCTTCAAAATCCAGATTGAATTTTCCAATCAAAGAAAATGTATCCTTTGTAAAGCCAAGTTTGTTCAGGTTTAGCTTTTGTACATCCGCTGTCAGGTTTACCCGTGGATCACTTTTGCTGAAATTAATAGAGCCATTTAAAGTGTCAATTTGGATATTTTCATCATGGATACTTCCCGTTCCGCTAAAAAGATTTTTCTGAAAATCTCCATGGGCGATTATATTCGTATACGTGTACCCGTTAAAATCAATTTTGCCGATTGC
>JBBSUB010000209.1:0-7514 GCA_038235345.1 Chitinophagales bacterium | reverse complement strand
ATTTGATGAAAGTAGTAAATGCATCAAGAGTTAAATTAAAAGAACAGCTACTTAAACATTGTTGTTACGAACAAAGAAATAACAGAGTTAATATGGCACAATTTATCAATGAAATTTAAACTTAAGGTTGACGCCTATGCGAAGCATGAGGGTGAATGCATAGTCTTTCTCAAACTTTTCTTACAACGTGTAGCTTTATTAGAGCACTTTTTTAAATTTTGCTGCAAAAAAAGTAATGACTGCTATTTCATTGTAGCCTTTCCATTAAGGCCGAGTTAACAAGCAAGGGTAAAAATTTTTTGTAATAAGTAATCAAATTTTTGATTAAGGAAATATCATGACAAACCAACCTCATTGCCTGCACCATATTGCCATATTCGTTCTCCCTCAAAATATTTATAGCAATGTTCTTGATAGTTGATATATTTTGGGGAGCATTGCTCGTTCGTATTTTTGAAGCATCTTTTCCAAATGTTACATCTTTGACATAATGCAGGCTGTTTTCTATTTCCCAATGCAACCTTATTCCTTCTGAATAGAAAAATGCATTTGATCGTCTACTGCTTTAAAATAAGCTAACTCTTCCCTTTCCTTGTTTTGCTTTTTTCTTTTACAATACGATGGACACTTACCAATTGTTTCAAACCAACCCACTCTTCACTTATTTTTACTATACAATCGCTCACAGATACCCGTCTCAATTCTGTTCGTCCACACGGTTTACTTCATTTCAGTATAACTACTGCTGATTTGCTCTTTATTACCGGTAAGGTTTTGGACTTGTTCATGAAGTTTTGGTTGGTTCACTTTTACTCCTATCACATAATCATTGCCGCTTTTGATAATGACTTCTGAAGTTTTTTTTTGGCAATGAAGTGCATCAAGGGTAAAGGTTACACCTTTTATATCCAGTGTTTCTATCAGTTGCTTTACAACAGGTATTTCACTCTCTTTAGAATTGCTAACCAACCCATTGCCTATTATAAATTTTTGTCTTGAACAATACAAACTAACAAGATTGATAAAGTTTTGATTGCTGTTGTTGCTATTCGTAGTTGTTCCCCCTATGCGCTTTCCATCAATGCTGACCCATTCCTGATCTGAAATGCAAACATATTGTATTGCCCATTGATGAACTGTTTGCTTAACAAAGAAAAATCGATGCCTTGCAGAACCCGCCTGACGGTGTAAAAACTTGGTAACCTGTTCTTTTTGGGTTTGAAGTATTCTAACAAAGCAGCCCTGTTGCGATTGATAAAATCACCGATAGACCGATACCCGTAACATTTACTCATTGTACTCATCAGCGTTAGCAATAAAATAAACCTTTGTTCATGCCGCTGCTCGGCTCCTCTGCGGCAATTTGGTATTTGTCAAAGAAATCAATGATACTTTTGGCGCTCTCGATATTAATAATTTTGTTCGGCAAAGTTGCGCCTTTTTAGAATGCAACAGCCTTGGGGGGCCTTGGCCTTGCACATAAGCTATTATAGGAGACCCCAGCAGGACGAGGACCCCAGCAGGACTATATCGGCGTGTTTGCATCAGCAGCAGCGAAAGAATGCCGGGGTCTCCTGACTTGCACATAAGCTAAGCTAATAAACGAGACCCCAGCAGGACGAAAACTAATAAAAGAGACCTCAGCCGGACGAGATTAAGCTAGGCATGTTTGCATCAGCAGTTACATGATAATGCCGGGTCCCTTGGCCTTGCACATAAGCTGTGAAAGGAGACCCCAGCAGGACAAAAATGAATCTACACTTTGGAAGATAATTAATGGTTTAACTTATTGTTTTTTTTTACTTTATGTTTATTCCTTAATCTGATGACACTTAACATCCTTTCTTTGATTGAAGTGCTTTCACCATTGCCATGACCTTGCTAAAAACAATGGATGTTGAAAATAAATCAGCCAACGATATTAAAAGGGCTTCACAACCATAGTCCTATGAACTAAGATCTTAGTTTTTGATGTTCCATGATTTCGTACATTTTGAGTAGATTATTCATCTATATTTGCTACGCTTCAGATCAAGTTCTTGGCTCAAATTTTTGCTATTCGCTTGCAGCATATGCGTCTTCATCGCCGTAACTGAAAATCCTGATTGTTTGTTTACTGTAAAACTATGTTCAATATTTTATCACTTTAAAAACAACCGGCCCGAACAAACCCGATGCCTGTAGTGGGCTATCCGCTTTGTAAGGATCAATGCTTACCCACGTTTTACGCTCTGCGTGAGGTGAATTTAAATCACCAATTAGCCGGTTCATCCAGTTATTAACTACGCTTATTTCTAATGTATTTTGTCCCGGTTTTAAAGCGTTTGTAATATCCACTTCATAAGGCGGTGTCCACGCGCCACCAACATGAACGTCATTTACTTTTACCTTAGCCATTGCAATTAAATCTCCCAGATCAAGAAAAACTTTTTCTCCGCTTTTCACTTTGGGAGCCTGGATTGTTTTGGTATAAACTACGGTGCCTGAATAATATTTAATGCTGTCATTTTCATTTTTTGTCCAGTCTGTAAGTTGATGAAAAATTATAGGGTTTTTTGGCCCACGCATTTCGTGGTCAAATTGTACCAGCCAGTCATCGCTGATATCTTTTGCACTTTCCGGGTTGGGGAAATTGGTATTAACGCTTTTTGGATTTGATTTGGATGCTGGTTTTCTAAATACAATAAATGCGCTTTGCAGTGCCTCAAGTTTCAGGGGAACTGAAGTTCCTTCCGCGTCATAACTGTATTCCGGAAGATCGCGCTTAGAACCGTCAATTGCATTCCAAAGCTCAGGCCTTTTACCTGTTGTCCTAAATTTCGGATTTATTGAAATTGTTTTTTCGGTTTGATTGGAGATAAAATAAATATCACCGTTATTTAATTTTCTATGAATAAAAAGAGTTGAATCATTGCCTTTTGTTTTATAATCCGGCGGAACTTTAATAAGGTTCAATGCTTCCTGCATATCCATTCCATCTATCACCATTCCTTTTCCATAATGATGAACTTTTACATTTTTCTCATCAATATTGCCCCAAAGTTCCGCAGCCATTTTTTTAACTTCTTTATCAGCATCCGGATAATTTTCGAGACTTGGTGAGTGATCTGGTTTTGGGCCTAAAATCACTGCTCCATCATTAACCAACTCCATAATTTTTTTAAGCACTTCGGGACGCATAGTTTTCATTTTGGGTAAAACTAAAATGCCATAATTCATTCCATCCGGCAATGTTAATCTTCCATCCTTTACATGCATTCTTTGTTCTATTACTTCCGCATTCATATAATCATAAGAATATCCTTTCGGAAGTTCGGGATCACGCGTGCCCGTCATCTTCGGCGCATCTTCGCCAATGAAATAGGCAACATCGGCAATGTAGCTGCCCTGCTGCAACATGAAGTTGCAACGTTTCAGATAATGTATAAATAAATCCAAATCATAAAACCAGGTATTGTTACGGTTGAATTCATTTCCAAATGGAGCATTCACACCAGGTAATTTATCATCATAAGGTTGTTCGATATAAAGATGCAATAAAGTATTATTGATCCCTTCTGTAAAAAACCGATCGCCTCTTTGTTTCATTACTGCCGGATAACGTTGAAACGCTTTTCCACCCGCGGTAAAAGATTCTGCAGACACTTTCCTCTTTCCATATATATGAGCGGAGGACGAAGCCGTCCGGTTTTCAATATTTCCCAAATTACCTTCGCTCCAAAATTCACCAGCTACTTCATCCGATTGGCCACCATACATCAGGAACGTACTGGGAAATCCCCAATGGCCGTAGTTTTCAAGCCATGTATGTAACCCATGCTGATGGCTTACCTCACGCAAGCCTGCTACATATTGATAGGCCACTTCATTGGCAACAAATCTTCGCAAATCCCATAAGAAGCGATCCGATTTTTCTTCACTTCCTACTACCAAACCGCTCAAAACCGGGATATAAGGAAGCGGATCGTATCCGAACTGTTTTTTAAATTTTTCAATCATGCCGTCTGTCCAGTTTTGGCCACCGGTCTCATAACTATCCTCTACAGTAACCGTCCATGTTTTACGGTCTTCTGCAGGAATTCTTTTCATGATTTTTCCGAGAAACGCATCAAAATGCGCTGCCACATGTTTCTTGCTCATCTTGTCTACTTCCAGTCCGGTTCCTTCGGGAGCTGCAGGGCTGTTATGAACCCCGGTTGGCGTCATTCCTGTACGCATAATGATCCATTCACCTTTAGGTACATTCCATTTCAATTGTCCATCAGTGTTCATGTATTTAGATATGTCAATCACTTTTGACGGATCAATAACAAGATCTTTTTCGTTAAAGTCAGGCTGCACGGGCCATTCATAAGATCCCCAATACGGAAACGGTGTAGGGAACATTTTGGCCAATGTTTTTTCCGCATAATCTTCTACGCGTGGTGAGGACGAAATTGTAATTTCCCTTAACCCGCTGCTGTCAGGAGTCACGCTTATAAAAACAATTCGGAATTGGTTTGAAGACGTGGCGGGAATGGAAATAGCCGCAGGTGCATACGGATCAAATCCAACATTCAACGCATCATTACTACGGTCAACCGTAAACGATTTTATGTTTTTGAACTTCCCATTTTCATTTGCCTGTATTTCACCTTCTAATTTCATTTTTCTGTGGGCAGGATAGAACGTAATACTCCTTGCGGTAAAAGGTTCGGCAGTTTTAAAATTTAAAGTAAAATCAGTTTTTGAAGGAATGATCATTTCTGTGGAAGTATCTCCATCCATACAATTTTTAATATCAGGAACAGCCGGTGACGAAGAAATTGTTGGATTAAAATCCCTAATAGTCTTTTCAAATTCTTTTGGCGCCGGAAAAGCTATCACGCGGACATCCTGGAATTCTTTTACAGGTTGTTTTAAATTGGTATCCAATTGTTCAGGGCCTGTTATTTGGATTCGGGAAGAAGTAAGATAGCGCATAGCTTCGTCCGGTTTTATCCACGGCCCTCCAGACTGGCTCCATCCCGGGCTGTTGAAGATTCCTATTTCAATATTTAATTCAGTGGCGGTTTTTAAGGCTGCATGAATAATATCCCACCATTCGTCAGAAAAAAGTTTCACCTTTCCATAAGGAGTTTCATCCAACCCGATATTGCCAATAAAAGCCCTGTTGATGCCCACTTTCTTCATGGCGTGCAAATCTTTTATGACGCCTTCCTTGGAAATATTATCGGATATCCAGTACCAGTAAACACTGAGCAGCATTGAATCCGGTGGCGTTGTAAAACCGGTAGCTATCTTACTCATCGGAATAATCAGGGAAGAATAATTCGTATTTTTTTGTGAGAAAGAATTTAATGCGGAAAAGAAAAAAAGAGTAAGTGTGATAAGAACCGGCAATATTTTTTTTTGAATCATTCTTTTATTTTTTTGAAATAATGATTAGAATAGAATTAAAGCGCGTTATTGAATAACAAGATCTCTTAATGAAACCGTCCTGATTTTTCCTACAACGAAATTAATTTTAACCCCTGATTATTCTCACTTCCTTCGGCGCAGAAATTTCTGATTTAATTTTTCCATTTGCCAGTTTCCTGTGCTTCACTTTTACAATTCCATACGGTGTTGGAAAAGTACCTTCGGCGAATTTCAAATCGCCCAGGTGCGGTTCTATTTTTATCACTTTACAACCCGGCGCTTCGACTTTAATTCCCAACACATGTTCTGTCAGCCAGGGCGTAGGTCCGGAAGCCCAGCCATGACAAAGGCTTAACCTGAAACCTTTGTAACAGTAAGCGCCATACGAACAATGAATGTCTTTTTTGCCTGGAGGAATCAGTTCATCAATTCTTGCCGCATCGGGTAGCCAGTCCATATTAAAATCTTCCCAGAATGTGGTGGCACCCAGGTTGAGCATCGCCCCCCAGTATTGACGAATGGCATCCAACGAGCCCTGGTAATCACCTGCCATAGCTTTTGCCTGTAGCATATAATAACCATAGAAAGATGAAAAATCTTTCACGCCGCCTACAGATATTACATCCTTATCTGCCTTTTGTGCCGACATTAATCCTGCCATTGTGAGCATTGCCGCTACCTGCTTTACGCCATTGGCTTCGGGTACATTTTTTTCCAAACGTAAAATTCCTTTTTCACATTTGGTAGCAGTTTCGGGGTCTTTTAAAATCTTACATAAATTGGCTCCTGTCTTCAATGCCATCACCATCATTGCCTGGAGACCTGCATGAATAGCTTGCGGGTTTTCAGAAGTGGGCCAGTCGAGGAAACGACCGCCATCATTAAGGTCTTCGCTGTTATTGGCATCTATTTTTTCAAGCAGGTGATCTAATAATCCTGCTAAATATGTCTTTTGTTGTTTTAAATAATCAAGGTTGCCGGTATGCATATACCAATCATGCTGAATGATGATCCACCACATGGAATAAGAAACCATTCCATTCATGTAATGAGGAAGAGGAGTGATGTCGCGGGCAAGATCAAGGCTTTTGGGAACTACGTCATTGTAACCGAAAACGGTCGCTATTGTTGATGTTTCAGGATGCATATCGCCTATCCAGACAAGGCGATCGCGTTTGATGCCATCCCATAAATAATCCTGCATATTTAACTGTACTGTATAAGCCCCGGTAAGCCAAATCTTGTTCAGCAAAGTATCACTGCAACGAAAAGAACCGAGGTAAGGGATATCACGAAAGTTGAAAATTGCACGCGCTTCTTTCAATTCAAACTCTGTGTTGTCATCCATCAAGTCTATTCTTACAAAACGAAAACCGGTATTCCCGATTTCATGTTT
Organism: Chitinophagales bacterium; assembly: GCA_038235345.1. GTDB lineage: Bacteria > Bacteroidota > Bacteroidia > Chitinophagales > Chitinophagaceae > Ginsengibacter. Next base: position 718 of record JBBSUB010000209.1, on the reverse strand, counting down.
ACCGAGCCATGGAACTTTTATAATCATATCCCTCATGGCATGGTCGTTGGTTGCATTGTGAACCGGTTCCACATCGCTCATTGCTTCGCTTGCAGATTCGCCAAACCGGATGCGGAGTGTAACAGGTTTGCCACTTTTGAACATTCCTGTTACGATCTGCAAACCTCCCTGAAGTTCTTTCCCAAAATCCAACAACAGCGCAGGATGGAGATCAGTCGTGCTTTTGAGGATACACATATTATTGTTTGACAAATCAGCCTGACCGTTTCCCTTTAGAAGCAAACGTTTTTCATTAATGATGTTCGTGTCGGCATTTTCGGTTTTCCATAAAATTTTTACCGGGGAAAGATACCTGCGAACTGTAACCGTAGAATCCGCTTCTGAAGCTCTTTCTTTTGAAAATACAGGCGGAAGTTGTGAATGTGATAACGCAACAAACATTAATAAAAAAGGGAAAAGCAGTAATTTCTTTTTCATAAATACCAATTTTTTGGAAAAAAAAGTTTTGAAGAATATTGCAGTGAACCAACAATTACTGACGATTTATATTTTTAATATTCCTGGAATTTTTTTTCAATCTTTATAAATAATAAGAGTTCCTTTCATTTCTGATTTTTTTTAGATGATTAGTTCTACTTTACCAAGTTATGATGAGCCTTTATTTCTTTCTAACTGTATTCTTCGTTGTGCATGTCGCTTATTTATTTGGTTCATTATT
>JBBSUB010000208.1:0-7618 GCA_038235345.1 Chitinophagales bacterium | reverse complement strand
TGCCCAGGGATTAGTAGGATCCCCAAAAGGTCCATACACCCATTGGAAAACGGCTTCAGGGTTATTTGATTTATTTTGGTTCGTAAAATTGCGGCCATAATCGGTCAATAACGAATAATTATAGGGGCTTTGTTGCAATTTAGACAGAGTTGTTTCAGCTTTAGGATAATCTTTTTGAAAGAGGTAGGATTTTCCCAGGTAAGCCAGGGCTGACCCGCTGGTAGCTCTTCCATATTCACCTCCGGGCCTTTGAGCAGGAAGAGAGGCGGAGGCATCTGTAAAATCTGCTACAACTTGCTTCCATACATCCTCTGCTTTGCTTGAAGGTATAAATTGGTCATCCGAAGTTTCAGTAGGTTTAAGACGCAGTGGCACATCCCCATAGTTGGATGCCAGGATGAAATAGGAAAGTCCGCGAAGGAATTTCACTTCTCCCAGATAGGATGCTTTTTTGGTTACATCCAATGGAACCTTATCTATGTTTGCTATGACCAGATTTGCCCTATAAATAGTCATATACATTTTCTGAAAAGTGCTGCTGGCATCTCCATTATTCGGATCATTTGTAAAAGTAGCTATCTGCCAGGTAGCTGGTTCTTCTCCGGGGATAGTCACAACATCATCACCGATGGCATTGATATCCTGGAAACCGGTAAAGGCGCCCCAATAACTATAAAGAGGTAATCTTAACGGGCTATAAACAGCCGCTACAGCTGCTTGAATATCATTTTCATTTTTCCAGAATGTTTGTTCCGTAATCTCATTCGGATTTAATGCGTCTAAAAATGCTCTCTTACATCCTGATACAAATACCAACAGGAAAAGAAATATACTTAAGATGAATGCTATTTTTTTATAAACGTATTTCATAATATTTTTTTTTGTAATGGTCTAAAATGTGACTGAAGCTCCTACAAGAATTGTTCTTTGAAGTGGATATGGAGTCGATCCATCCATACCGCGGGCTAATGGATTTCCTCCATTACCCAAATCCGGGTTAAATCCTTTATACTTCGTACTGGTAAAAACATTCTCCATTGATAGAAAAACTCTTAAACGGTCAATCTTTGCTTTGTTATTGGAGTTTTCCAAAACAGAATATCCCAATTCAAATCGTTTGAACCTGATATAGGATCCATCTTCTAACCATCTGTCACTATTTTTTCGTGCATTCTGATTTGGATCTGCTAATATAAATCTTGGGAAATCCGTCGGTTTATTTGGTGTCCAGGCATTTAAAACTTCGGTAGATAAGTTTGTAATCTCAGTCATTTTCTCCTGCCAAATTCTGAAATTATTAAATATCTTGTTGCCGAAGGTTCCCTGGAACAATAAATTCAAATCAAACTTTTTATATTCCAAAAATGCAGAAAGTCCAGTTGTTAAATTCGGAAATGGTGAGCCCATATATTGCCTGTCATCATTATTGATTGTACCATTATTGTCAAAATCAACAAATTTAATATCACCTGGTTTTGCATTGGGTTGTACAGGTGCTCCTCCACTGCCTTTATGATTATCTACTTCCTGTTGAGATTGGAAAATACCATCTGTTCCAATCAGCCAGAAACCGCCAAGAGGGTAGCCAACTTTTGCCCTGGTTAAATCACCAAATTCCTGCTTACCACTTCCTATTGTAATTTGAGTCATCTTGTTATTCAAAGCTGTAAGGTTAAACCCGATATCATATTTCAATGCTCCCGCACGTTCAATATAATTAAGACTTAATTCCAATCCTTTATTTTCGACTACTCCTGCATTTACAACCGGGCTGCCGGTGATACCCAAGGATAATGGCACAGGCACTCCTAATAATACACCGGAAGTAGTACGCATAAATACATCTGCTACCAAATGAAGCTTATTATTGAAGAAAGAGGCTTCAAGTCCTATATCAGTGGTTTCGGTCTGCTCCCATTTCAAATCTTTGGGGGAGGCATTTCCGTTAGGAATGGAACCTTGCCAGATAGTAGTGCCTTGTATATAATTGATGTTGCTGGTAACAGTACTTAGGGTAGAGTAATTACCTATCTGATCATTTCCTAAAACTCCCCAGCTACCACGTAGCTTCAGATTATTCATGAACCCGGAAATAGAAGAGTTTCTGTAAAATTCCTCATTAGAAATATTCCACCCGGCAGAAACAGCCGGGAAAACACCAAACTGGTGGCCACTGGAAAATATGGAGGAGCCATCACGACGTACAGATGCGCTAAAGAGATACTTTGAGTCAAAATCATAGGTTAATCTACCCAGCCAAGATACCCGGCTTGTAGAAGAAGCAGAACCATTTACTGATTGGTTGGAAGTGGAACCTGAAAGTGTATAAACCCCAGCCGGAATATTATAACCAAGTGCTCCAAAACCATTAACAGTATCTTTTTGTGCGGTATAACCACCTAATAATGTAAAATTGTGTAATCCTGCGGATTTTTGATAGGTCATAGTATTTTCAATGAGCCAGGATGAATGAAATCCGCTACTTTCACTCAGGTTCGGTAAAACAGTGGAGATGTTTCCATCGTCATAACTGTTTAAATAATTATTATTGAGATACCTGTTTTCTGTCAAACCTACGTTCAATTTGTATTTTAACCCGTTTATTAATTTTACTTCGGCAAAGGCATTCACCAAAATAGAACTGTTATTGGTGGAAAAATTTTTGGCTACCAGGTTAGCCAATGGATTAGCCAGATTCTTGGTGTAGGTCGGATGTCTTCCCCAACCACCCAGAAGATTACTGGTATCATATACAGGAACATTGGCAGGCATTAATAATGAACTACCCAAAACGCTACCTGACTGATCACCGCCGGAAGGAAGAACTCTTCCGTTAGACCTGTTGATAATAATCGTTTCGCCTATTTTTATTCGTCCCTTTTCAAATTGCGTTTTTGCTCTGAAATTTGCCATGGAATAATCAGTCTTTTTCATCGTCCCTTCCTGTTTCAAATAACCACCCGAAACATCGTATATAAAGGATTGGGAACCGCCACTTATATTGAAATTGCCTTTTGCCATAGGGGCAGTTTGAAAAATTTCATCCTGCCAATCTGTATTAATTCCATTATAAGCAGGAATACCGCCAACATTATTTTTAAACAAATTCGTCCATTGCTCCCCGTTCAGCACCTTCATTCTTTTTGGCACTGATTGTACTCCGTATAAGGCATTTAATTTTATCCTGGGCTCTGTGTTTTTCTGGCCGCTTTTGGTGGTAATAATCATTACACCATTTGCTGCCCTTGAACCATAGATACTTGCGGCTGATGCATCTTTAAGTATTTCAATACTTTCTATATCGCTAGGATTAACAAAATCAAGGCTACCTGTAAAAACACCATCTACAGCATAAAGTGGTGCATTGTTGCCCAAAGTACTGGAACCGCGAATAGTGACTGATAAGCTGGCTCCCGGAGCTCCGCCATTGGACTCCACTGATACCCCGGCAACTCTTCCCTGAAGTGCAGAAGACACATTTCCTGAAACATCCTGGCTTATCTCACCAACTTTTACAGTAGAAATAGCACCCGTTATGTTCTTTTTTTGCTGTGTTCCATAACCAACTACCACTACTTCTTCACCAATGGTTTGTTCTATTTCCATCACCAAATTTAAAGTAAGGGCGGAGCCCACGGTTACACTTCTTTTTTGGAATCCAACGTTAGAGAATTCCAATACATCTCCGGAATTGGCATCTATTGTAAAACTACCAGAAGCATCTGTACTTGTCCCTTTTGTAGAGCCTTTTACCACTACGGAAACTCCTTGTAAGTTATTCCCATTGGGATCTTTCACAGTTCCCGTAATTATATTTGCCGGCTTTTCAACAGGTAGATCATTAATTGCATAAACTAAATAAGCCGCAGCTTTTTTCTCTTTAATAACAATAATCTTGTCTGAAATAGTATAGGAGAGTGGCTGGTTTTTAAAACAAATGTTTAAAACATCCTCCACAGAGGCGTTCGTTACATCTATCGAAACGTTCGTCGAGTGTTTTAACACCTTATCCTTATAAAAAAACTGGTATCCACTTTGAACAACAATCTCTTTAAAAACATTTGTCAATGGAACATTTTTTTGAGACAAGGTTATTTTTTGGGAAAAACCTGTCGCATTCACCTGTAATGCTGCGGCGAAAAGAAAAATTGCGATCAATTTCATAATCAACAAGTTTTTTATGAAATACTTCCTTTTTTGAAAAGGGAATTTCCATCTAAAATTTAAAAACATAACTTTGTATTTATTAGGTTAAAAAATAAGCATTCTCCCGTTTGCTTTGATTACGCCCTCATGGGCAGAAACAAACCTAAATTTCTGCCGGTTGTGCTCTAACACTTCCGGCTTTTTTAGGTGCATTTTTAGTTTAAATATCTTTTGTCTTTAAGGCTTTATAGTGATTGTTCTCCCCACTCTTTCTACTTCTACATCATTCATTTCAAGTGCTTTTAAAATAGCTGATATTGGAGCATCTCTTGAAATCATTCCGGAGAAATTATCTTTAGGGAAATTTCCCTCAAATATTACCTCTACATTATACCACCTGCCAACCTGCCTCATAATCGAATAAATATCGGTACTATTAAAGGAGAAAAAGCCGTTTTTCCATGCCATTACCTGCTGTATATCTACTTTTTTATTCAAAGTAATTCCGGCCTTTGTTAATTCAGCTTGCTGACCCGGAGTAAGCAATCTTTCTTTTCCTGCATTTAATATTTTTACTGATCCTTCCAATAGGGTCGTTTTAACTGAAGATTCTTCAGAATAGGCATTCACATTAAAATGGGTTCCCAAAACTTCAATTTCTCCTTTTTCTCCTTTTTGATTATTGAACCCAACAATAAAAGTTCTCTTACCATCTTTAGCTACTTCAAAATAAACTTCTCCTGTAATTTCGACTCTTCGTTCCTCTCCAATAAATGAAGTCGGAAAACGAATGGAAGATGCCGCATTCAACCAAACTTTCGACCCATCGGTAAGTATTAATTGATATTGATTTCCATTAGCTGTATTAATAGTATTATAAACAGGCGTGTTTTTCATATTGTCATGAGTGTTTTTTTGGTAGGAAATTTCTCCGTCTATTTTCTGGATATCAATATTGCCTTGTTGCGTCAGTCTGCCATTCGCCGCACTATCCAGCATGATTCTTGTTCCATCATCCAGTGTAAGGAAAGCATTTTGTTTCCCCGAAGGAATATCCTGTTCCTGCTCAATAGATTGAATTTCCTGCACCAGAACTTTTTCCTCCTTCGGCATAAATAATAAGAAAATGGAACCTGCTATTAAAAAGAAAAGGACGGCCGCAGCACTTAGCTTTAACCAATTTTGCTTATAAAAATGAAGAATATTTTTTTGAGTTGCACCATTTCCCGCAGATATCTGTTTTTTAATATCCTCATAAATCGTATTCAGAATAGGCTCATCCTCAATAATTGAAGAGGAAGAACTTGTCTCTAAAGATTTCAAATGAGTTTGGATAATATCCTCCAGTAAATCTTCCCTTTCGATTATATCAAAATGCTTTAATAAAGTACTTACTTCCGAGGCAGTAATCGTATTATCAAGGTATCGTTGAAATAAATCTTTGATATAATTAGTATAGTCCAAAGTGCTTCTTTATAAGGATACGTAATGAGGAAAGCTTTCCATCTGCTCGGAAATAAAAATATTTCTTTCCTTCAATAAAAAGAGGCGGGGGGAAGCTTAAGAATAAAGAAAATATCCAAGCAGAATGAATACTCTTACGGGGTGCGAAGCCAAATTAGCATGGATGAATTTGGTTGCTTTTACGACATGATCATTTATAGTAGAAACTGAAATATGCAATTTTTCGCTTACTTCTGCATAAGACAGTTCTTCTATTTTAACCAATTTAAATATCTGACGACGTTTTGGTGGTAAAGCATCTATCATTTTATTTAAAAGATTCACATCATCCTTAATGGTTAATAATTCTTCAACATGACTATATTCCCGTACAACATTTTTGATAATGAGAAGTTCTAATTTTTTATCTTTTGCAGCCTGGCGAAAAAAGTCGTAAATATTATTTTTGGTAATCTGAAATAAGTAGGCGCGAAATGGTTGATCCGGATCAATCTTTTCACGATTGTTCCAAACCTTTATAAACGTTTCCTGTAAAATTTCTCCGGCATGAATTTTTGATTTAACGATGTTGAAAATAAATCCCAACAATGGAGCGGAGTATAAATTGTATAATTCTTCAAAAGCCTTCTCACTACCTTTCACAAGGCTGATTAATAAATTTTTTTCATTTGAGATTAGCTGTTGCAATATGTAGTTCGGTTAAATGAATTACAAACATAATGTTAATTTTTCAACAGATAAAATGTATGACATAATTTTTTTTGAGATAATAAAACTCTTAATTGGTAAAATATATTCATCAAGATTTTTCAGTTTGATATTTTTATAAAATCTAATTCTATAAGTGATAGATATTATTCATTATCAATCATTCGATTGAATTATATTATCCTAATATGATATAAGACAAGGCTTTTTATATGATCCAGGCGTTGAAAAAGTGATACATTTTGGATTAAGAATTTACGCATAATAACGAAGGCTTTCATAATGTTTATGCTTACCTGCACAGTAACATCACTTCGCAATGCTGCGGTGAGCATAACTACCCCTGTTCGGTAAACATTTAAGGCAAAGTCCTTCTTCCTCCATGAGATAGACTTGAGGTCACAAATTGTGAATTCAAGTTGTCATATTCTTTCTCAAAAATCTGAAACCGAAAATACTCCGGAAAGCGTTCTACATTCCTTTTTACAGCAGTTTTTTGGTTTCAACCTGATACATTTTTGCCAAATCTCTATCCAACATTACTCGTGTACCCCGTAGCGAAATAATTTTATTTTCAATTTCTTTGGTGATAATTGTTTCCATTTTACTCATATTGAATTCCCCCTGAAGTTTTCAGAAATCGTTTTTGCCATTTCTCTTCTAATCTCCTAAGCTATTTTCTTTGCATTATTGTAATCTAAATCTTGTAAAGATGGTACTAATATATAGAGTTTGACATGACTGAAATTTGATCAGGAACGCAGTTAGTTTATCGACAGATAAGTTTTAAAAAAAGAAATGGTAATCAAATAATAAACAATCCATTGATTTAAGGACGATTAAGACACCCCGAAAATCAAATCCATTTTTAATTTGGATTAAAACCAGTTAAAATATGCAGTATTATTTGCAAAAATTCTAACACCAGCCATTAGAGGATGGCATAATCTTACCTTTATACCGTCAACAAATCAAGTTGAATAAAGTTCATTGGGCAATTTCAGTAAAGAAGGGTGAATTAAGGGAAGATTGCTTTTTTATAGAATAGAAATGCAAAACCCGCTACTAGAGAGGGTTTCAACCTAAATGCTACGGACGGACGGAATTCGAACCCGTCCCCACACTGCTGTGGGGATGACAGGGCAGCATTCTATCTAAAATTTAAAACAATATTTTTTGAAGATTCAATCAGATGAATAATTCTTTCAGTGGTTGCTTTCTTTAGATTTTTTTCGCGGATCAATGCTTCTTTTTTGGATTCAAAGAGTTCCACATATACCATTTTCCAGGGTATTTTCGT